>JAESQG010000259.1 GCA_016765265.1 Pseudomonadales bacterium
ACTGATTCCCATATCACTGAACCGCCAGATTGTTATAACACCCGAATCGATAAAAAATACAAAGATACCGCACCCTACATGACACATAGTGAAGACTTTGGTGATATTTTTATTATTGATGGCATGAGTCGACCTGTCCCTATAGGTCTACTTGCAGCTGCGGGAAAAAACCCGAAAGATATGTCCATAGGGGGGACTAAATTTGAGGATATACATAAAAGCGGGTGGGATGCCAAGTACCGAGTTGCAGATCAGGATATTGATGGTATAGGTGCTGAAATTATTTACCCAACGGTAGGTATGCTGCTATGCAATCATAAAGATGGCGGATATAAAAAGGCTTGTTTCGATGCTTATAATCTTTGGCTACAAGAGTTCTGCAGTGAGGAGCCAAACCGAATTTTTGGTCTTGGTCAAATCGCGGTAAACTCGGTGGAGGAAGCTATAGAAGATTTACGCCGTGTTAAGGCGATGGGTTTTGTGGGCGTGATGATGCCGGGCAGACCCGCAACCTCTTTCGATTATGACAGTACCGAGTTTGACCCGTTGTGGGAAGCGGCTATAGATTTGGGTTTGCCTTTGTCTTTCCATATTTTGACCTTTAGTGAGAACGGACTGGACGCGCCTCGTGGACCAAAAATTGGTAGCTTTCTATCTATTATCAGGGGCTGCCAAGATATTATTAGCATGTTTATCTATTCTGGAGTGTTTGATCGTTTTCCAAAATTACAATTGGTTTGTGCTGAAGCCGATGCTGGATGGGCTGCGCATTTTATGCATCGTATGGATCATGCCTATGAATACCATCGGTTTTGGATGAAAGCACCACCCTTAGAAAAAATGCCGAGCGACTATTTTAAAGAAAATATTTGGGTGACTTTTCAAGATGACATGGTGGCTTTTCAGTGTAAAGATTTACTGAATATTGAAAGAATGTGTTGGGCCACGGATTTTCCGCACAGTGATTCTACCTGGCCTAAGTCTCAAAGTATTTTGGATGCGCACACAAAGCACTTAACAGACGATGAGCGCAATTTGATTTGTCGTGATAATACGGCAGCACTTTATAATTTGAATTTGAGCTAAATCTGGACGTTTCTTTGTAGTGCTTTGTTATTTATAGTTCCTTGTTGATTGGCTGTTGGATATTTACCTAGGCAGTGAATAGCTGCCTATGGTTTTGCCGCTCTAGAGACCACTTCGTTTTTTTCAAGTTTAATAGCTCCGAATACGCGTCAAACCCTAAATAGATTCCTAGTGGAAAATCTCTGTTGCAAGTGTGATGATTTCGATAAGGTAGCTGAGATAGAGGGCTAATCAGGTACAATAGCCAACAAGACTCTTTCATACTACATTCGAATTCTAACACCAGCTGATTACAACAAGGTTAATATGAGCAAAGACACCACTGACACCACTGATACAACTAACCCCCCCTTTATTCTAGTGGATGGCTCATCTTATCTCTACCGAGCGTTTCATGCACTGCCAGAGTTAAAAACCTCTAAAAATCAGCCTACCGGTGCCATTAAAGGTGTGCTTAACATGCTGAATAAGCTTGTTAGAGACTACCAACCTGAGCTAATGGCGGAGGTATTTGATGCCAAGGGGAAAACTTTCCGCAATGATCTTTATGAAGAGTACAAGGCAAATCGTCCACCCATGCCGGATGATTTGCGCTCACAGATTGCGCCCCTACACGACTTAGTAAGAGCGATGGGCTTTCCTTTATTAATGGTAGACGGAGTGGAGGCCGATGATGTTATCGGAACATTGGCGACCTTAGCGACGGAAAAAAAAATCAATACCCTGATTTCTACGGGTGATAAAGACATGGCTCAGTTGGTAAATGAGCATGTCACATTAGTAAACACAATGACCGATACAGTTATGGGGGAAGAAGGCGTTAAGGAGAAATTTGGCGTCGCCCCGAATCAAATTATTGATTACCTTACCTTGATGGGGGATACCTCTGACAATATTCCCGGTGTGCCTAAGGTGGGCCCTAAAACTGCGGTTAAGTGGTTACAAGAATATCAAACTCTCGATGGCGTAATAGAGAATGCCCAAAAAATTAAGGGTAAGGTTGGAGAGAGCCTCTGCAATTCATTGGATCAATTACCGTTATCAAAATTACTGGCAACGATAAAGTGTGATGTAGGGCTTGATGCAGAACCAGACGAACTTTTGTTAGAGCGGGCCGACAAGAATAAATTAATAGAATATTACACAGAATTTGAGTTTAAAAGCTGGCTACAGGAATTACTCAGCGGTGAAGCAGAACAGGGGGAGTTGGATACATCGAAAATTGATGTCAGTAGTTTTGAAATAATAACCTGCGAAAAGAGGTTGGATGAGTGGATTTCTATTTTAAATAAAGCAAAGTTATTTGCGTTTGATACCGAAACCACTTCTCTAAATTATATGAAGGCAGAGGTGGTGTGGGTATCGTTTTCTGTGGGTGACGGTAAGGCCGCTTATGTGCCTTGCGGTCATGACTATTTAGATGCGCCGGATCAGTTATCCCGTGAGCTGGTTTTAAGTAAGCTAAAACCATTGTTGGAAGGTGATGAAAAGAAAATTGTCGGTCAGAATCTGAAATACGATATGAATGTTCTAGTGAATCACGATATACATCTAAGAGGAATTGCATTTGATACGATGTTGGAATCTTATATATTGGATTCTATCGCGACTCGTCATGATATGGATAGTTTGTCTTTGAAATATCTGGGCCATAATACGATTCACTTTGAAGATATAGCGGGTAAAGGTAAAAAACAACTTACATTTAATGAAATTGCGGTAGAAGTTGCTGGTCCTTATGCGGCCGAAGATGCGGAAGTGACTATGGCATTGCACAATGCCTTATGGTCGAAACTTCAATTGGAAAAGAGCTTAACCACAATCTTAGAAGATTTTGAGCTTCCCTTGATCCCAATATTGTCAAAAATAGAAAGAACCGGGGCGCTGATTGATGCAGATATGCTGCGATTGCAAAGTCAGCAGCTTGCTGTGCGGATAAAAGAGCTAGAGGAAGACGCTCACGAACTTGCTGGTGAGGTTTTTAATATTGGTTCGCCGAAGCAATTGGGTGCTATTCTTTACGAAAAATTAGCTATCCCAGTATTAAAGAAAACGCCCAAGGGTGCTCCTTCAACTGCTGAACCCGTATTGCAGGAGTTGGCGCTGGACTATCCGTTACCTAAAGTAGTTTTGGAATATCGTAGCCTTAGTAAATTGAAGTCTACCTATACCGATAAGTTACCCGAGATGATTGACCCTTCCACTAAGCGGATCCACACTTCCTATCATCAAGCGGTAGCGGCTACAGGTAGGCTGTCTTCTTCCGACCCCAACCTACAAAATATCCCCGTACGAACGGAGGAGGGACGCCGTATTCGTCAAGCATTTATCCCAGCGTCAGATTGTAAGTTAGTGGCAGCGGATTATTCTCAGATTGAGTTGCGAATTATGGCGCATCTGTCTGGAGACAAGGGACTGCTTAGCGCTTTTAGCGAAGGGCTGGATATCCATAAAGTGACGGCCTCAGAAGTTTTTGGTGTGTCCGTTGAGCAAGTGAGTACTGAACAACGGCGTAATGCGAAGGCGGTTAACTTTGGACTAATCTACGGGATGTCCGCCTTTGGGTTGGGCAAACAGTTAGGCATTGGGCGCAATCAAGCCCAAGAGTACATGGACTCTTATTTCCAGCATTACCCTGGGGTACTAGCTTATATGGAAGAGATTCGTGCGACAGCAGCAAAGCAAGGGTATGTGGAAACCTTGTTTGGTCGTCGCCTGTATTTGCCTGAAATTAATTCCCGCAATGTGCCTCGTCGACAGGGAGCAGAGCGAACAGCCATTAATGCGCCCATGCAGGGTACTGCGGCGGACATTATTAAAAAAGCGATGATTGCTACTGATGAGTTCTTGAGTCGAGGCGAATATAAATCAAAAATGATTATGCAGGTGCACGATGAACTTGTTCTTGAGGTGCCTGAGTCAGAGCTAGAGAAAGTGATAGCAGGGATCAAACATTGCATGGAGTCTGCCGCCAGTTTGGATGTCCCGCTAATCGTCGATGTGGGAGTGGGTGATAATTGGGATGAAGCGCACTGAGTTAGCTAATCCAGCCTGTACTTTCGGGTATTTCGAGCTTGTTTAAGTTGTCTATGCTTAAGGTTAGAGAAGTCTAATCATAAAGTGGACTAGCATAGAGAAAAGCCAAAATAGTCGATGGACACCTTTAGTAATCAACATAGCGATTCTGGCTCTGCCTCGAATAAGGCAGCGGTGTCCTATAATTTGAATCAGGCTATTGATACCTGTCAGCAGCGGATTAAAAATCTAGAACAGTTTCGTGACTTATTTTTTGATTTGCAAGATCAGGTGAGTACTGGTCGTGTTTCTGCAAAAATTCTTAGCTCAAAAGGCAATTTGAAAGGTGGTTCAGAAGAGAGCGGCCAGAGCAACCAATTAGTCAGTGATCGCTTAAATCAATTACGAAACCTGTCTGCCGATCAGGCAGAGACTATTGATAATCTAAAAACCGCCTTGAAAGGGCTAGAAATACAAGATGAGGAATACCGCCGTATATTAGAAGATCAACTTGTAGAAATTTCGAAAATGGGCCGACAGTTTGAGGAGTCAAAAAGTTGTGCTGAGATGATAGAGCTAGAGTTAGAAAGGCTTATTGATGAAAATGAGATTCTCCGAAATCAACTAAAGGAGCAAGAGCTGACAACAGATTCTGCCCTGGCCTCATCGGATAACTTAGAAAATAATAGTGAGTCTATAACTGAACCTGGAGCTGAACTTGATAAGGCAAAGCTTAGGATTACATCCCTGGAACAGGAGGTGGAGCAAGCTTCAGATTTAGCATTCGGTTCGATGCGGAGTAATGCAGATTTAGGTGCAGTAGTACACTTCCTAATGGAGTGTTTTTCCTGTAATGAATTAGAAGAGCTTGCAAAACAAATCTTTGTTACCTTAAAGAACTATGGTGTCGAAGGTATTTTAGAAATTCGACATGAGGGAACGCTAATACATTTTGGGCCGAACGGAGAAGGAGATGTTGATACTTCAGCTATTGGTTTGCTGGAAGCCCATTTAAATGATGGAAGGTTAGTGGAGTTAGAGAAATATTTGATTGTAAATGGCGACCAATCTAGTCTCATTTTGAAGAATTACGACAAGTCAAACTTGGCGGCGTACAATAACCTTAAAGATAATTTAACCATGATTGTGATGGGGGCCGATGCAAACTCAAAACGAATTTTCACCGAAATGGCTGTAGAAAGAGAGCGATCGACTTTGGAGAAACTTATTTTGGCAACTCGCAAAGCATTGCAAAAAGTCGAAAGTGATTTACAGAATCAATCACTGGAAGTTCAGAATAATATTAGTGATTTATTGGCTGATTTTAGAGATGAGGTAGCGAAACAATCTGTTCCCAATGAGCAGAAAAACATTCTACTTAAAGCGGTAGTTAATGGGATTTCAAAGGTAGAGACTGTAATGAAGGGAGTTAAAATAGATCCAGGGTTTAAACATATTATAAAGACTCTAAGCGATTCTGTGGGAGCGCAAAGAAAAGCGGCAAATAAAAATACGAAAAAATAATCTTTATACCGTCTTGTCGTTATAGCGTTGGTAAAGTTGAAGATAGCGAGACTCAATCGATACGTGTTTCTCTTCCAGTTTATATATCTCGTATTGCTTTTGCATGATAATGCCTTCAAGGTCAACCACGTTATTGTTAGTTATTTCCGATTTGGGTGCTAGAGAATCTGGAGCAGTAGTTTCAAGCTGGTTTGTCAATTCTATATTTTTTTCCGATAAGGATGAAATGTCATTTTCAAACGCATCGAGTTGCTGGGTTAGCTGGGTGGTCTCCACATGGTGTTGAGTAAGGTTGGTCTCCAATTCAGCGATTCGATCATCTTTTTCCATAGATTGATTTGTTAATTTAGCATGATCTTTTTCAAATTGTGTTAGGCGCTCTGAAGAGTCATGTAGTTCAATTTCTAATTGTTGTATGCAGGACTCAGACTCTTTCATCATTTGATTAACACGGTCTACTTCTTCAATCGATTGTTCTAGGAGGTCATCTTGATTAAGCTCATCAAGCTGACCTTGTAGTTTGGCAATTAACTCTCCTTGTTCTTTAGTAATATTAGTTAGCATCTCCACCTGGTTTTCTTCCTGTTTATCCGCGTCTGATGTGCTGTCTTCTGTATTGTCGAAGAATTCAATGGACACAATCGAAGTGGCGTTTTCACCAGATCCTTCTGCAATAACGCCGTTAACCTGCTCAAAACCGTTGTGCAATTGTTTTAGGAGTCCGGCGATCTCGTCCCGGTTTTTATTTCCTTCTATAAGTTCTACTAATTGCGGCACAATAGTGTTTTCGCTTTGCGCTAAATCTTCCCAGTTTTTTCTGAGATCAAGGAGGAGATTTTTTTGGCGCTCCAAATCCTCAATTTTATTTGTGTTTTCCTCTAACTCTTTCTTGAGGGCTTGGATGTCTTTGATATGTTGACTTAGATCTTCTTCCGTGTTTTCAGTTTTAGCAGACGACAGGTCTGCGGCTATTTTTGTTAACTGTTCCTCTAGTATATTCCAGCGATGTAGTAAGTTGCTGGCTTGCGCTTTTTTTTCTGCATTTAATAGGGCATATCGGAGTGCTAGCGCAGCTGTTTTAGGGTCTGTATTAGGTGAGTTGAGCGAGTCAATATTGGTTGCGCTGCCCAGGCTCATGTGACGTTCTTGTGTTTGACTTATAGCGGACTCTATATCGAGAAAGGTGTTTTCTAGCGGGGGCGCATCAGTCTCAATTTCAGGTGTATCAATTTGAGGTGTATCATTTTCTCGAAGTTGCTGTAATAGCATTTTGAATTTGTTGACTCTCTTGACTTGCCAGCGGGAGTATAACCACTGAAAAATATTTGCTCCCAGTAATAAGAAACCAACTTGGATAGCGATGAGCCAGATATAGGTCGGATTGTCCATAGTACATTAAGTATGGACTAATTTTGCGGTGGTGAAAGCTAGCGGCTCTAAACAGTTAGCTGTCCTTAGACTGTTTGCTGATGTCTCCCCATGAGACTCCTAAGGGTGTGTTTAGCCACATCCATAGTCGGCCAAAAAAGCCTTTTTGCCTATATTGTGATTGTAGCTCCTTTAGAGTTGTCGAGTCGGACGTCGTCTGATTTTCTAATATCTGATTTTCGGTCTCAGGGGCAAGGCTCTCAACGCTCTCTACATCTTTGGACGCATCGTCTTGTGCGTCAGCTTCTGTCTCCTCGAATGGATTTGCTCCAATGGGTGGGAGGTCGATAGTTCCAGATGGTGCAATTTCCAGAGATTCTATAAAAACGGGGATTCCGTCAATATTTTTCCCGTCTCTTATGTGTTCTAAATTTTTCTCCAAATCTGCTTTTACTGTGGCAACCTGTTGCTTTACTTCATCGGGAAAATGAGGAGCATTTAAAATAAGATCAGTATCGTGAATAAGAGATTCAAGGTGTTGTGCTAACTTATTTCGGCATTGGTGCTCTTGTGACTTCAGGTTTTCAACTTGGACGCCTAGCTCTTCTTGAAAAATAGGCAGTTTAGCGGAATCTAAAGAGCAACCACGGTTGTGCAAGGTATACCTGATGGCCACATTTGTCTGGGTTTTGCGAGAAAAGTCTTTTAGTTCTTTTAGCATGGTGCGGTGACCGAGCTCTATCTCTTCTCTTGATTTACCAACATAGCTCTTTTCAATATCGGCTTCTTTGAGTTGCGATAACGCTAGAATTTTTTTTATTTCTTTTCCCACCTCCTTATCAAGTTTGTCCAATCGAGTATAGAGTTGCTCTGTCTCTACGGTTTGTAGTCGGTCTATTAGCTGATGTAAAAGTGCAAATCGGCCCTTCTTCGGAATTTGCGACGGGCGCATCATATGCTGTACTGATTCCATTGTGTTCACGAGTTTAGATAGCTGCTGAGAAAAGGCCACCAGCTTCTCTATAGCATCTCGTTTTTTCTGTATTGATATCAGTTCGTCAGTATCTGAGGGCATCGGGCAACATTAGATGGTCGTAATTTAAGTTGGTCGTAATTTAAATTGGTAATAGCTTAATTCGCTTTCTGTTTAGTAAGTGCTGGCTGGTATTATCAAGTTGAGTATAGCTGTAACTCGTTGACTGTTTAGTGTCTTTATTGATTTTTTACGGGTACTGACAGCCAATCACCGATGACGGCTCTTGCCTCATCTACGCCTTGTTTTTTCAGGGCTGAAAATAGTTGAATCGTCGCNAGGGGTTTGAATTCTTCCATGGCNTTGCNGACTTGCAGTAAGCTGTTTTGGGCGGCCCCTCTCTTTANCTTGTCTGCTTTNGTTAATAGGATATGAATGGGCAGTTGGAAGTGCTTGGACCATTCCAGCATCATCACGTCATATTCGGTCATAGGATGTCGCACATCCATCAATAAAATAATGCCTTTTAAGGCCTGTCTCTCCCCGAGGTATATTTCCAGCTCTATTTGCCATTTTTCCTTCACTTTCAAGGCTACTTTCGCATAACCATAACCCGGTAAGTCTACTAGGCTTCTTTCATCATCGAGGCCGAAAAAATTAAGTAATTGAGTACGACCCGGAGTTTTACTGGTACGTGCGAGGTGTTTTTGTTGCGTAAGGACATTAATAGCACTGGACTTGCCGGCATTTGAACGTCCGGCGAATGCTACCTCTAGTCCATGATCTGTAGGGCATTGTGAAGCTTTAGCGGCACTAATGTGGAAGCTAGCACCGTGCAACAGAGTTTTGATGTCTTTCATGATAGTTTTGAGGTTTATTGCCGGTTAATGAGTTGTTCTAGTTTAATTATTCAAAAGCTTTAGCTTAATAATTAAACGCTATTAGATAAATTGCAGTTTCGACCTTAAAAGGTATGTACACCAAGAAAATAGTTTGATATATAATCCGCATTATCTATTATTATAGAATTAACATAAATCTGATAGTGATCTAATTTCAAATAGTGATCTAATTTTAAAGCAATTTAAGGNATACATTCGATGAAAAAAACTCTTTTGGTGGCAGCGATAGCGTTGTTGGGTTTCGGTACAGTTTCGCAGGCCGACGATATACAAGCTAAATATCAGGCAACTTGCTTTGCATGCCATGGAACGGGTGCTGCTGGTGCACCTATGACGGGTAACAAAGCGCAGTGGGCGCCGCGTATGGAGCTGGGAATGGATGCTATGGTAGCTAGTGTTAAAAATGGTAAGGGTGCCATGCCGCCTAAAGGCTTGTGTAATGATTGTACTGACGACCAATTTAAAGCATTGGTTGAATTCATGATAAAATAGTTATAAATCAATACGATACCATAACCTATAGCTATCGGTTATGTATGCCCCACTGCCTTCATCGCGTGGGGCTTTTCATTTTAAGAGGGCGAAGTTGCAAACCATGAAACGACTCGCAAAAAAATGGTTCAAAGGGATGACAGCCCCGGTAACAAAATATGCCTTATTGTTATTTATGCTACCACTGACGCTAGGAGCACAGACAGCCCTAGACTATCGGGTCTTGCAGCCTCCCATTCAAACCCAAGCAAGCGTTCATTTGCCAAATAGTATTGAGGTGAGACTGCTGATTAGCCATGGTTGCAAAGCATGTGATGACTTTATNGAACATTGGGACGAGTGGCGCGCGCAGCAACCTGAGGATGTTGCTCTCATAGAGACTTATATTGTTATAGCGTATCAGTCCGAGCTAATGACTGAAGCTTATTGGCTTGCTCAAGAACTCAATATCTTTCCTCAAATGCTCGAATTATTGAAAGCTCTATCCTTGGAAGGAGAATCCGTAACAAATGTTGAGGCTGATTTAACGGCGTTATACAGGCAATTTAATATAACGACTAAACAGGTTGATAATGCCCGCCAGTCAATGAATGTCGTTAAGAACATGAGGAGGACTAAGGCACTGAGTAAAATCTATCGAACTCGTCATGTGCCAGCTATTATTATCAATGGCAAGTTTCTCGCGGACGTTGTTAGTGCTCAGGGCTACCATAGGTTGCTGTCGACTACCGAATTATTAATAGAGAAGGAGCGAATAGCACAACTGCCGGAGAATCCGCTAGAGACTGAAAACTAACATATTGATGTTTAATTCACTTCTTTGACTTTCAAGTGATCTTTGACTTTCAAGTGATCTTTGATTTTCAAGTGACGGTGTTATTTCGAACCGCGTATTGCCGATTAAATAAGGCGTTAGACTAAGTAGATGTTAAAAAAAGCAAGACAACAGATAGAGCAATTCAAGCCGTCATTAAGTGAAAGGTTGAGCGAAAGACTGAATGAAAATGTATGGCGTACTCGCCATGGGCATGCTGGTTCTAGATTTCCGCTTAATTCACGTTTAACCGACCACACCATTCGCCTATTAAGCTTTAATATTCAAGCTGGACTCAATAGCAGGGCATACAAAGATTACATTACTACCAGCGTGAGTCAGTNTATGCCTACGGCGCCGGATATGATGCACTTAAATCAGATTGGTTCAGTGGTAAGTGAATATGATGTTGTGGCTTTACAGGAGGTGGATGGTGGCAGCGTGCGCAGTGGCTATATTGATCAGCTAGCACATTTGGCTAGGCAGGGAGGGTTTCCCTATTGGCATCAGCAGCTCAACAGAGATTTAGGCCGATTGGGTCAATACAGTAACGGTCTTTTAAGCCGAATTGTGCCTTATTCTATCGAGGACCATCGATTGCCGGGCGTTCGTGGTAGAGGTGCCATTGTCACTCGCTACGGTAATCCTGATTCGCCTTTGGTGGTGATTGGGTTGCATCTTGCCTTGGGTGAAAAAGGTCGTTATCGTCAGCTACAGTATGTCAAAGATCTGATTAAACCCTTTCAGCACGTCATCATTATGGGAGATATGAATTGTTGCGCCGATAGTTTGATTGATACGCCGCTGCGAGACACTAACCTAAAGCCCGCTAGCACACCCACCAACACCTATCCCAGCTGGGCTCCGAAAAAGACCATTGATCATATTCTTGTGACGCCTAGTCTAAAAGTGCAGTCGGTGAGAGTGCTTAATTGCATGCTCTCGGATCACCGCCCCGTGGCTATTGAGGTAAAACTCCCTGACTCCGTGATTTCCAAGGTTTAGCCCAAATCATTTACTGCACCTATACTTGAACCTATCAACAACAAAACATATTGTAGTCATTTGTTGTAACCATCTTTTGTAGCTATATTAGCTAACCTTATTGATGTTATTTATGAGCGAAGATACTGCGGGTCAATCGGAAACTCGAAAATGGAAAGATAAGTATTTTTCGAGTGTAGAAGATTTAGAAAATAGAGAACAAGACTTTGAAAGTCAGCTAGATATTTTTCGGCGCGGATTGGTGCGTGTGAGCTTAGCTGCTGACGGTGTAGATCAGAGTTTAGATGAACATTTGTCAGAACTTCGAAATTGTTTAAGAGGCAATGCTGCCCCTGGGCAACTTGAGGAGTTGCTTCAAGATATTGAAGAATCCGTAAGAAACCTAGATGAACAAAAACAACGAAGTTTTTCCGAATTAGAGGAAGGCTACCAAAAGCTCATTAACTCGTTAAAGATTAAAAAGCTTTCCCGCAAGACCAAGGGCAGGTTAAAGAGCTTTGATCGCAACATAAAAAAATCCGTAGATAACCGTCATTCGCAAGTCCAGCTTATTAACGATTATGGCGATATACTTGAAGAAGTTTTGCAGCAACTGACTGCGGTTGGGAAAGAGGGGAAAGGGGTTAGTTTTTGGCAGCGATTCTTGCCCCTATCCGCTAATAAGTCAGATGCTAGCCCTACTAAACAAGAGTTCAAAACATCTTATGCAAAAGAGGATGTTGATGGATTAGAGTTGGACGCGGATTTCCAAGACAATATGCTTTTTGATGAACAGATCGCCAAGGAGCGAGTGGTAGGCATTATTATTGCCTTACTTGATCAGCTTAGCGTACCAGAAATGTTAAAGGGAAGAGAGCATAAAATTCGAGCCTTGTTGAAGAGAGGGGTTGATTGGGAAGAGCTACCCGAGACGCTGAGTGAGACTATCAGTTTGGTAACGGGAGGTCGGATTGCTGCTCAGCGAGAATTTGAAACGTTTCTTTTGGCGTTGAATGGCCGCTTAGCTGAAATTCACCATTTCTTAGCTGAAAACAAAGAAAGTGAAAATAGGGCCGTGGATTCTTCAGAAACGTTGAGTGATAAAGTAAAGACTCATATCGGTTCCATTCAAGCGTCTTTAAGCCAGGTCTCCGAAGTCAGTGAGTTGAAAGAGTTAGTCCAAAACCAACTTGATAATATTGTTGAAACCGTTGATGTTTATCGACAAGAAAAACATAAAAACAAAAATGGTGTTATTGACCGATTAGACGCTCTGGGTGAGCGTTTAGAAGCAATGGAATTAGAGTCAGGTCGGCTAAAAGCGACCATTGAGGAGCAGCGAGACCAGGCATTAAGAGATGCCCTAACACAACTGCCAAACCGCCAAGCTTATATAGAGCACGCCGCAAAAGAGCTGGCAAGACAAGAGCGTTACGGTAGTGATCTCACCTTAGTAATAGCAGATGTGGACCATTTTAAACGCATAAATGATACCTATGGGCATCTATCGGGTGACAAGGTGCTAAAAGCCATTGCAAAGGAAATGATGAAGCGTTTAAGGTCGGCTGATTTTATCGGTCGCTATGGAGGTGAGGAGTTCGTCATTCTGATGCCAGAGACAGATCAAGATGCGGGGATGAAAGCAATCAACACTTTGCGAGAATCTGTAGGTAATTGTCCGTTTCATTTCCGAGAAGAGCGGGTACCAATTACGGTGTCCTTTGGTGTTACACAAGTCCGCAGTGGTGACACCATTGAGATGGCGTTCGCTAGGGCTGATAAAGCTTTATATGAAGCGAAAGATCAAGGCCGTAATCGAGTTGTTATGGGTTGAGCGTCTACGGGTAGGTTGTAGTCGTTAGTGACTAAGTATCTCTATCATATCTATGTCCTCAGAATTCATGCCGTCTGGAATCGCCCCTTCATTTAGTAGACACAATTGTCTATAAAATTTTTGTAGACTCGTTTTCTTTTTTAGAAACTTGTGTAGTGATTTGTCTTCCAGTACTACTTGTAATTGACGGCGAGCTCGGCTGATTTGCCAAGACAATTCTTGTTGCATTAGAGAAATTTCTTCCATCTCTCTGTAGCAGGCTGTGAGCTTGTTGTCTCTCACGTATTCCATCCAACGCCTCAGTTCTGCGCTGAGAAGCCCTGTTCGTCTTAGGGACGCGCAGATACGATCAGTTAGGTTACAGGCAACGACTAGTTGATGTTTATTGTCGTTGGGTAAGCATTTGTCAATATCGACAACGACTTTACATGATAAGATGAGTGTACTGGCATCGGTAAGTTGTTTATCAATAAAGCTTGGGATCTCCGTCTCTTTCACAATATTGATGGGTGTTAGGTCTGATGAACGTACTACCAATGCTAAGGCACAATAAGTATCGTAGAAATGGACTGTATCGTTCAGTTGCATAATGGGAACGGTTTCTAAAAGTGATCGACCATCATCTACAAATTTTTTAAACCGAATTGGGTAAAGGGCGTCGGCCAGGGCTACTATCTGTCCCAGCGTCGTCAAGTTTTTAGCGAATTTGCCGCTTGGATAACCGGTACCGTCACATCTTTCGTGATGTTCTAACACCGCAACCGAAACATCCTGAGGCATCCCCGACATATTGCTTAGGATGCGTTGTCCGATAACTACATGGCTTTGCATTGCGCGCCATTCTTCAGCGGTATACTCATCTGTTTTATCTAAAATCTCTGGAGCAATGTGGAGCATGCCGATGTCGTGAGCCAGACCCGCAAGAAACGTACTTTCTGTTTGCTCGATATTCAGCTTTAACTGTTTGGCTAATACAACGGATAACCAGCTACAAAATAGGCCTTTTTCAAATTCTTCGGGTAGACGCAGGGAGAGCACTGTTAGTTTTTGAGTCAAAATACTGTATTCATTATATTGTTTACATAGTGCTTTTAGTGGCTTATTCAGCTCATGTTTTTCGTGAATCTTTTTTAAATCGATGTTGGAATTGACGAATATCTTAATGCTGTTAAAGAGACTGTCTCCCGTTATTGCATCTTCAATTTTGACAGTGTCTTCTAAAGGTTTAAGCAGTTTGTGGTTGAGAATCTTGTCAGCGATGTCTCGCTTAATGGGCGTGCCTTTGGCAACAACCAGAACGCCATTGGCGTTGACGATATCTTCAGATGCAAGCACCTCTTTTTTCTCGTTTACTTCAGCGAGATGTTGAGTGTAGGCATCAGGTGTACCGGGGTCGTAATCCGACATTATAAAGGGTCCATATGTTCGACTAAAATAATTAAGCCTGCATTTGATCAATGCTCATTTCAATACCTACAAGCTCAGCTTCTTCTACCAGCTGGTTGATGTATTGGCTTACAGAAGTGCGGTGAAGGGTATCTTGTAGGTATTGTTTGACTTGCTGTTTAATCATGTCAAATTCTAATAGTTTACCCTGTTCGAAATGATCGATTCGAACAACGTGAAAACCGTAGCGACTTTCCACCGGATATTTTAGCTGACCTGCTTTTGCAGTA
>JAESQG010000260.1 GCA_016765265.1 Pseudomonadales bacterium
ACCACTGAGCTATTCCCGCTGAATTTCTCTCTAACATGGTGACCGTATTTTGAATCGCCGCCCCGTTTGAGATCGCATATTCTACTCATCCACCTTACAGAGTCAAGATTTTTTCCCTGTTAACTTTCAACCAGTTAATATAGAAGACTATTCGCCACTCGTTAGCTCAGGCCACGCTGCTTTTAAGTAAATGAACATGGACCATAGAGTGAGTCCAACGGCGACGTACAACAATGCATAAGATGCTAGAACCAAGTGTAGGGTAAAATCGGGTGGATTACCCAACAACCCGGCGATAGCCACCATTTGCACCACTGTTTTCACTTTTCCTATATGAGATACGGAGACGCTAGTGCTACTACCCGATTCAGCCATCCATTCTCTTAGAGCTGACACCGCGACTTCTCGGGCAATAATGATAAAGGCTGGGACGGCAAGCCAGGTGGTTGCGTGGGCTTCCACTAATAACACTAGAGACACCACTACCATTAGCTTGTCGGCAACAGGATCAAGAAAGGCACCTACCCGCGTGCTTTGTTCTAGCTTTCTCGCCAAATATCCATCGAACCAATCTGAGATACCGGCGACGGAAAAAACAAATGCGGATACAAAATAACTCCACNCGAATGGTAGATAAAATATGACCACAAACACCGGAACTAAAAAAATGCGCCCGACGGTGAGCACATTTGGGATATTTAAGCGTTTGTTTTTTTGGAACAATATGGACATATCAGGTCACTTGCCTTCTGAAAAGGTCCGTAATTCTANCGAAATCGTGGTCAGGTGACTATTCAAATATGGATCNCAATGATATTCATTTAATTTAACACTTTAAGTAAAAGTAAACTTGGCTACTCATTAATCATTATGTAGCGCTGAGTATATTTCTTCCGCAATTTTGTGACTGATTCCGGAAACTACGGCAATATCTTTAGCACTTGCTCGCACAATTTCTTGCATGCCCCCAAAATGGTTCAATAACTGGCGCCGTCGTTTGGCGCCCACTCCAGGGATACCTTCCAGTGTAGATTGTTTCCGTTTTTTGTCCCGTCGCTGCCGATGACCGGTGATGGCAAAGCGATGAGACTCGTCTCTAATGTGTTGAATTAGATGCAATGCCAGAGAATCCCGCTCTAAAGAGAGAGAACGCTCAATATTGGCCAAGAGTAAAGTTTCTAAACCGGGCTTTCTGGATGCGCCCTTAGCAACACCAACTATCATCACCTCATCAATTTGCAACTCTTCCATCACCTTAAGGGCCTGAGTCACTTGTCCTTTGCCACCATCGATAAATAACACATCGGGTAATTTCCCTTCACCCTTTTTAAGCCGTGTGTAACGGCGCAGCAACGCTTGCTCCATAGCGGCATAATCATCACCAGGTGTGATGCCTTCGATATTGAATCGCCGATAATCCGATTTCAAAGGTCCTTTCTGATCAAATACAACACAGGATGCAACTGTCGCTTCCCCTTGAGTATGACTGATATCGAAGCACTCTAGACGCTTTGGAATATCATCCAATTGCAGCACTTCCTGCAGTGTTTCAAATCGCTGAAACAAATTACGTTTATTAGCCAGATAGCTGATGATATTTTGCTCTGCATTCGTCTGTGCAATTCTTAACCACCCCGCACGATTACCTCGTACCTTATGATCAAAATTGACTTTGATGCCAGTGCGCTCGTCTATCGCCTTTAACAAAACATCGACATCTTCTACGGAGTAATTTGATACGATTTGACGAGGAATATCTCTGGCAGCAGAAGACAAATAATACTGCGGTAAGAACTCTGCCAGAATGGAAGCGCTATCGCTCTCATCAATCGCCGCGGCAGTGGCAATTTTAGGGAAATAACTTTTGCTCCCTAATACTCTTCCGCCGCGAACAAATAACGCTTGAATACAGATTCCACCAGCTCGAGCGTCCACGGCAAATACATCGACGTCCCCGTTTTCACCTGTTACAAATTGAGTCTCTTGTACTCGGCGGACACTGACAATTTGATCTCGGTAATGCGCGGCCATCTCGTAATCTAGCGTTGCTGATGCTGCCTCCATTTTCGCAGACAGTTCATCGGCAATTTCTTGGCCCTTACCTTCAAGAAACATTAATGTATGCCGCACATCCTCGGCGTATTTCTCAGGCGAAATATGACCTACACAGGGACCACTACAGCGTTTTATTTGATACTGCAAACACGCTCTGGATCGGTTTTTGAAAAAGCTATCATCACACTGGCGCACGGCAAACATTTTTTGTAATAAATTTAAACTTTCTCTAACCGCNCCAGCACTAGGATAGGGGCCTAAGTATCGCCCGTTAGCGCGCTTGGCGCCCCGATGAAATCCTATACGCGGATATTCATTTTCAGTTGNAAGGTAGATAAAGGGGTAAGACTTATCGTCTCTTAGTAGAATGTTATAAGGGGGTTTTAACTTTTTAATGAGGGTCTGCTCGAGCAGCAGCGCTTCAGTTTCACTTTGGGTAATGGTAACTTCAATAGAACAGATTTTTGCTACGAGAGCGGCGGTTTTTAGGCTAGTCTGAGTCTGTCTAAAATAGGATGAAACTCGATTTTTGAGATTTTTCGCTTTCCCTACATATAGCACTTCCTCCTTCTCCCCTAACATCCGATAAACGCCTGGATGCCTCGTTAACGAAGCCAAAAATGCCTTGATGTCAAATGTCTTAGACCCTGTTACGTTAGCACCCGTTATCTTAGAATCAACAATATCAGGATCAACAATATTAGAATCGATGACATCAGAATCTAATACTTTATTGCCAAGGCTGGGCGATGCTTTTCCTGCGTTGTCTTTATCGATCTTTTTCTCTTTCCGAAGTCAGTGAAGATCAAATTTATTTGGCCCTTTATACCTCTGTTTCCGCATCTAACATACCGTGTCGTACCGCCAACAGCGTGAGTTCCACATCGCTATTGATAGCCAATTTCTCAAATACACGATAACGATAACTATTAACTGTTTTAGGGCTGAGGAAAAGTTTATCTGAAATCTCTGGTACTTTATGACAATTCACAATCATCAAGGCAACTTGTAATTCGCGCTCAGAAAGCTCATCGAAAGGCGTTTTACCCCGGCCTTTTTTGAATGATTTCAGGGCTAATTGTTGGGCAATACCTGGACTAATATATCGTTGACCTGCTTTGACCACTTGAATAGCTTTCACCATCTCATCTAATCCTGCGCCTTTAGTGAGATAACCAGAAGCACCTGCTTGCAAGAGACGAGATGG
>JAESQG010000261.1 GCA_016765265.1 Pseudomonadales bacterium
AAAATCAATTATAGTGGCTATCTTATTGTTGTGCACCTTCACCAGCGTCAGTCATGCTAGGTGGGAAGATCGATCCGATGAATTTCCAGGTACCATCAGTGATAGCGACGCCGCTAAGTATAAAAAAATTGGCATTATTGCGGTGGTGGGTGGCGCGGCCGCTTACTTTATTTTGAGGAACTCGAATTTGCCCTCGACCGATAAGTCCGTCTCTTCCTTAAAGAAGAAAAATGCCACAAACCTCCCAAATACCTGGACTTACGCAATAGCCGGTAGCGGTATGTCAGTTAAATATCAATTTTGATAGGAACCATAAATCAAACTTTCAGGCAGTAGTAGCAGTAAAGTGAATTGGAATGTGTGAGAAACACAGTTAAAATCACCCCCCCCCTTTTCACTACATGAAGAAACTTCATCGACACGCTCATGCCTGATTCTCACGAAAACGATACTCAGTTAGCAGAACGAGCGGCCTACCGGTCGGCCACTCTCGACATCAAGCAAGGCGCTGACCCTGAGCGCAGGTGTCCAGGGAACCGATTAAATTTCGAGCAGATGTCAAGCAAAGAGGTAGCAGGAGCACAAGGCCATTACCAGCAAGTTAGAATCAAGGCGGAGAATTTGATACTAACCCGCTCTGATCGCCACGACCCCTTTCTCGTTTATAAGTGCAAGCAGGATTGTGGTGATAATCGAATTCGATACCAATGCACCCTTGAGAAAAGGTGGGGGAGCCAGCAATCAACAGACTTGTTTTGCACGGTAGGGAACGATGCTTATGAGTGGATGGTCAGCGATCTGACGGGTACTTGCCGCTTATTGGCTTTCAAAGGGGAAGTGGGATTGGTGGACTATTTCAAAGCCATTATCCATTCCTACATGTTTGTACAGCGCTGGCGGAACTGGCGGTACGGGAATCGAATTGAAGTACCAGAATACATAAAGGATATTGGGCAAAGGTACGAGTCACTGGTAAAAGGCGTTGGCGAAGTGGGTGATGAAGATACTTTCGAAGCAACTCAGGCGGAGACAGGTCTAGCGGAAACAGGTCTAGCGGAAACAATGCTAGCAGCTATGTCACGTATCACCCAAGAAAGTCTAGCATCGGGCGAAAAGACATCTGCTATTTCCAAGGAATTGGCATCATACCTGGCGAAAGGACCCCTCAGGAGTTCTAGCAAATCGGTGGTTCGTCAATTTTCTAATGAATTTATTAAGTTTGTTGAAGCGTACGGAGAACCCAATATTCAATCTATCGTGCTGATGCATTCAATAGGCGAAGAATTGGAGCCACAAAAACTTATTGCGACAATTTATAGAGAATTAAGATCTGGAACTGAACTTCCCCATATAGCTTCCCATAAGCTAAGTACGATACAAGGGGAATTCGACCTCCATGATAAGGAGATTATTGTAAGAGAGATGGCTCATCGCATTTTGATCATCCTCACCAAAAAAGGAAAGATGGGCGTCCTTATGCCCAAGAAAATGGAATCAATGAGCTTGTATGGCGATGGACAGGAGTCCCATCAACTAGACCTTCCGGATGAGGGAGACCCGAGTATAGCGCTGGAAGAAGACGATGAAGCACAACTGGAAGTACGCGTAAAGCAACTATTAGGCGTCGCGATGCAAGCGCTGTCGGAGACAGACAGGTTTATCGTTGAGGCAATGGTGGTATCTAAGGTGCCCGCAAAGAGCGTTCTGAACTCTCTTGCAAAACATACGTGCATGCCATCAACCATAGATCAAAACTTATCTTTGGATCAACAGGTACAAAGACTTCATGTGTACAAAAACAAAATACTAAAGAATTTGAGAGAAACAATGCAGCCATTGCAAAGTACGAACAGCCAGGAAGACACAGAGTTAAGCAGTTGTTGAATTTTATAATTATTGGATTTACTAATTGTTGAAACAAATAATTATTAACGGTGAACACGAACACTTTCACCTAAAGCACACATTAATAGAAGAGAAAACCCATGACGGAACAACATCTCTCTGAAGATGAAATCTACCAATATCTTGACGAGCCCGAGCACGCCAAGCATGATGATTTACGCTCCCATCTATTAACTTGTTCACAGTGCTTAAATGAATTAGACAAAGCCCGATCGTTTGAAAGACTACTCGGTGATGTGAACGCTGACGGAGATGATACAATTCCAGAGGAAGTGGTTGCGCTATGGAACTCGAATACCAATAATTCCGATCAAGCTTCTACCGTCGCTAAAATTAAAGAAAAAAAAGGTCACTTGCGCCACTCACTGCATTATATTGCGAACCAGGATGCTTTCGATATTGAGCAGAATGATATTGAGCAGAATGATGACGAGAAAAAAGATAACGTTGTTTCAATCGATTCGTTTACTGCAAAAAAGCAACCAGACAAAACACCACTCAAGTCCAATTCACCTCAACACAACCGGATTCCATTTAGAGCTCTGACCGCCATTGCCGCAGCAATAATAATCGCGATTATCGTTCCTTACAATATTCAGTTTGAGGGTGAGCCGGATGGCCAGCTCACGGCCTATCAAGATAACGCTGAGATCATACTTGTGGATGAGAACTCGACTAAAGGTATTGGCTTTTTTGGCGCAGTGGATATGGAGCATCAAGATTTCTCTGGACTCTCCTTTACCCTAAAAGGTCAGAATAGGATTTTGGTGGAATGGCCGAATATTGAAGACGTCGAACGATATGGGCTGAGTTTGTTTGTTCTTAAGGACGGTGAGAAAGAGGTGTTGTTTGAGAGAGAGGTTGAAGAGAACTTCGTTTTAATCGACAACTTTCCATTACAAAGCAAACACCATTATCGCTGGACTTTAAACGGGATTACCGAAGATAGAAGATCCTTTAGCGCCGACGGTGGGTTTGTTTCAGGTAATTTATAATTAATTTTTTTGCACGACAAGATAGGTGAAACGTGTCTCAGATCATAACTGGTAAGATTATTGTTGGACTATTACTTCTCTGCTTATCACACATAAGTATAGCAGATCAATTTGACGGTATCCCTCTCGAAACCAAAGTGCAGAAATGGATGAGAGAGATGGCATCAAATCCGCTACTAGCATCGAATGAAGGCATTCCTATTAGCGATTCGGAAGGCTCACATAATAAAAATACAGAAAATACCCCAATACAAAAAGATGCGTTGGTTATCGGCAACAGCGATTACATAAGTGAAAGCACGACTGATTTACATAACCCTATTTACGATGCGGCGGAAATCTCCGCTCAACTCCAAAAATTAGGGTTTAACGTAACCTTGTTGTTGGATGCGGATCAACAACAGATGGAAAACGCCATCGAAGAATTCACCATGCAGGAGAATCCCGAACGGCTTAGCTTTTTTTACTACGCTGGACATGGTGTGCAAGTTAAAAAATACGGGAACTACCTTATTCCCGTAGATGCCAATATAAAAAAGGAGCTCGATGTTAGAAGAGATGGGGTGAGCGTCGCTTGGGTCTTAGAATCAATGGAGTACGCCAACAACAAAACCAACATTATTGTGCTAGATGCCTGCCGCAATAATCCCTTCGGATACCAGCGATCTCAATCACAGGGATTAATGGCGATGAATGCACCCAAGGGAAGTATTATTGCGTATGCGACCTCCCCCGGCGAAGTGGCATTGGATGGAACGGGAAATAACGGCATATACACTAAAAACCTGTTACGCCACTTGAGGGAGCCTCTAGAGATAAAAGTTCAATTGACGCGAGTGGCTGCAGATGTTCAAAACGAAACGCTAACACAGTACGGCCAACTACAAGTGCCGTGGTTCAGCAGCTCTCTCACCGATAATCTGTATTTGTCCGGTAGTCAGGATAATCCCTACGTTGCAACCATTGAAAAAGATAAACCCCGCATGAACATCAATGCACAGGATAAGACATTAGTACTGCTGCCTGTCTATTTACAAAACCAACTAGGCATCAACATAAACTTTACTGATTCTAACTCCATTTTAAAAAATGGTGGTTTTGGGCCGGAGCAGCTGCGGTTACCGCTGTGGCCATTAATGCTGGTGGCGGTGAAGGAGGTAAAGGCGGTGCGGCCGGGCAAGATGGTGCGGACGGTGGAAGTGGTGGATTTTAGCTTGGTCTAGTGCCAAGACAGACAGTTAAGATAGACAACGCGCGCGTAATACGTTGCGACCTTCATTCATAGTCAGTGCAAGACACCTAATCGATCTAAACTAAAAATCGATATTATTCACAACATGGAGTAATTGGGATCTTTAAAACTCGTAACTCCATTGGAGACGATTAGCAAAAGGAAAACCAACTCACTTTTAAGTCAATCTAGTAATAACCACTAAGGAACGATAATGAAAAAAAAATAACCTAACTCGAATATTGGTAATATGTGCAAGCACATTTTGGTTTGTCGCTTGTGGAGGAGGGTCGTCCGATCCCTCAACTAACGAAGTAACTAACGACGACCAGGAACCTCGTAGCACGACCGACATCATTATAACCGGTATAGCGGCTGCCGGTGTTCCGATTATCGGAGATGTTTATATTAAAGGAGCAAACGGTACAGAAATATCTACCCAGATTGAATCTGATGGCACCTTTAGTCTGAACGTCAATCAACTAACGCCGCCTTACATCCTCTATGTCGAAAGCGGTACCGATGGGAATAGTCTTAAAATTTATTCTGCAGTGGACACAGCGAATAGAATAAACATAACTCCTATTACTGATCTTATCTTAAGAAATGCCTTATCAAACTCCGCCGAAAAAGCCTACATGAACTGGGATGTATCTGAATTAGATTTTTCAGCTTTGGAAATTTCATCAGTCAATACAAGGAACAGTATTCTACCTATACTACTAGCTGCAGAATTGACAAATAGTTTTAATTTGATGTCGGGTAGTTTTGCCACTAATCACATGGGATTTGACGCAGTTTTAGATTCACTATTGATAACATATAACGAAAACACTGCCACCATCACTAACCGAATTACAGGGTCTCACTACACCGACAACTTAACCGTACTAAATGATGAAACAGGACTCCCTTCCAGTGACAGTTTGGTGTCCGTAATTGCTTTAGCTGATTTAGAATCTATAGGCCAATTCTGGCAAGACTTTACTTCGTTCATCGGTACCAGCAGGTCCGACAATGAAGTCATTGAGTGGTTTCCAACTCACATTGCGACAGACTATATGGACGAAGGTGAAACCTACGCTTTTCTACTGGAAGATTGGCTGTCGGATGAAGATGAGGAAAAAGAAACTACTCTCTCAGTTACTGTTATTTCGCTGCAACACCTCGATACCAGTACGACTTCATACAGCAAAGGCTACGCGGTTAAAGTACAGTTTCTAGAAAATAGTGAATCCGAAATCGAAGATATTGAAATGGTCTTCGATGGTGATAACTGGTTAGTCTACGGTGACCAAAAGTGGATGGAAACAGAATTGTTATCCCACGCTTTTTACAGCACCTGGCATGGAACTGAACCGTTTAGTACTGGACTTGTAGTTATCGTTGAAGATGATTATCTCACGGGGTACAACAATGGAATTCGATCCGCTATTGTCACGGGGCCCGGCCTACCAGTAGAAGGTTTAGTCTTAATGCACGACTATCCAGAAGACGGAATGAGCCTATTTGGTGGAGGAAGATTTGTCAACCTAGTTAGTGATGTGACCATTGAAAGCATTCCAGACGGAGCTGAATATTCTTTCGTATTTTGCCAGGAAGTGCCGAGTTTAATTGATAATGATAAGACTAGCTGCACAGAGCTATATCGCGATACCCAAGAAAATGAAAAACGCCCAGTCCTCAATGTCGACTTAAATGCTCAGTCATTTGTAGTACCTACAAAGCCGATAGACCACGTCGAATCGCAAGTAAATTTTGGTGGCTTGGTTAATCTTAGCTGGGTTATACCACCAAATGGCAGCATGGATGATGTAGCGTTAAATTGGTCAACCGATGGAACAAGCCATTATGTCGAAGCAGACATCAGTAAAACAGACACATCTACGAGCATCGATACGACAGACTTACCTATTCCAGATGGTTGGTCCGTTATTTACTTCCAATCTCGTGATCAATACGAAAGGGCTTATCACGTAGCTTGGGCTTTGTATTAGTCCTAACTTGATGAGATGGAGGTTAGGGGTGGATCATCCGAAGGAGTTTATTCCGAGTCCACCCCCACTACACTTCCATTATCCGGCCAGTGACATTTTGAGTGATGCATTAGGACGCTGTTAGATCAGTCAAACTAAGAGCATTTCCTCGTTAAATGGAATTTCCCGAATTTTGCTGGGCAGCGCAGAAACCAAGTGCGGCCCAGCACCTCAGCAATATATTCGACTCTCCTGCTATATTTTTTTATTTTTGTGAACATTCTAATAAAAAATTGAAAATCATTGTTTCTAGTCTTCGATACGTAACCTAAAAATACGCAATCATAGAGGCAAAGCAATATGGAACCGTCAACCACATCAACAAACCAAACCTATCGAAATTTTTCACCACACTGGCTATATGTCACGATCCTGATAATTTTGTCATCACTATTATTACCGCAGTTTTCGCTCGCTGCTGAAGATGACACTGAGCCTCCTGAATTTGTCGCAGTCAATCTTGCGCCAACCAGTATTGATGTCACTTCCGACTCAGCATCGGTCACGCTGACGACAACAATAACTGATGATCTTTCCGGTTTTGATCATGGTTATTTTTATATTTATAGCGCATCTAATGTTCAGTACAAATATATCTACTTTAGACAGACAGACAGAATATCGGGAACTGAACTAGATGGGCAGTATCAGGTAGTAATAGATTTCCCGCAATTCAGTGAAGCGGGCGACTGGAGACTCCGGAGCGCCTACCTATATGATAAGACGACTAACAGACAATATTATGATGAAACAGAGCTGAATAGCCTTGGCAGCACTACAGTTTCTGTTACCTCTGAAGAGGACGTAACGAGTCCTGTGATCACTGACATCATCATTTCGCCTATCACAATTGATACTAGTACTAATGATGCCAGCATAACGTTGACCACAACTGTGACAGATGATCTTGCTGGTTTTGATTATGGGTATTTCTATTTTTACAGCGCATCTCACAATCAGTACAAAATCGCGCGCATAAGAAATAGAATTTCAGGGAATGCGTTTGAGGGTGTGTATCAGGATACGGTTACATTCCCACAATACAGTGAAGCCGGTGACTGGCAGATTCGATTCGGGTATTTACATGATAACGCGTCGAACAGGTGGTATCAGAGTGAGCAAGATCTAATTGCTATGGGTTTTCCGATTAGTTTTACCATGGAAGCGGATCCTCAGGATCTACAGGCACCTATGCCCTCTGGATTTGACATCGTGCCAGATGTGGTAAATACAATCTTAAGCCCTGCTTCTACCACTTTTTCCATGAACATTACCGACAATTTGTCCGGATTTTCCTATGGCCGGTTATATGCTACCAGTCCATCAGGTGGGCAAAGGCACTCGATGTACATTAGTGCATATGCCCGCACCTCTGGAGACGAGCTGAATGGCGAATATCAAATTACAAAAGAATTTCCGCGTTATAGTGAGTTCGGCGAGTGGAAGATAAATCGTCTTTATCTTTATGACCGAACCACAAATTACGAAAATTATACTACGCAGGATCTCGATGCTTTAGGATTTCCAACAACTATCTTCATGGAAGGTGTCATTGATTCGGATACTCATATCATAGGGACGGAAGGGGGAACCATCGAAACAGGTGACGGCATCCTAACAGTGGAATTTCCTGCCAATGCATTAAGTGAAGATACTGAAATCTCGATCACGAGTGTCGGTAGATTTGACCCCGTTGATATAAGGATAAGTGAAGGCCCTGGAGTCGGTAATACCATTGCTGAATATGATTTTCAGCCAGACGGTTTAGTTTTTTCTGAACCAGTAACGGTGACCATGACTGTTGATGTTACAGATTTAAATCAAAATAAGCGTGACCGACTTAATATGTATCTTTATACCGATACCGATGGTGACGGCACTTTGGACACCTTCATTCCACTGTCTCCAGAACAAATAATCAGTATCACAACGATGGAAAATCCGGATGGAACAGTTGTGATGATATTCGTGATTGAACTGGAGCACTTCTCAACCTATGCCGTGATTCTACCGATTGATGGTCTTGATACAACTGCACCCGATGTTCAGATCACGGTTCCGCAACTAGGTGGGATTATACAGGATGGCGCTACTCTCATTGCAAGCGTCACCGATGAAAGCGGCATCGAGTCAGTGCATTACACCATTAGAGAAGCCAACGAAAACGGAGGAGCTATCATAGGCTACGAACACATTGCAGCGATACAACAAGGTGACACCAATCTATGGGAGCTAGATTTTAACAGCGTAGAATTGCTGGATGGTCATTATATCCTATATTCGCAGGCTGTTGATGAATACGGTAATGAAGGGACCAGTAGTACTGTACCTTTCAGCATCCGAAACTGGGCTGTATTGGATATACTTCCTGCTTCTAAAGAATATCGAGCAGGACGAACCATGCCGGTGAAATTCGCATTAAGAATTGCTGAATCCGTCAACCCTAATACCCCTTTTGTCCGCAATGAAGAATTGGAAATTCGAATTTACGAAACCTCAAATCCGGAAAATATTTTGCAGTCATCTCTGTTGGGAGATAAGGCCACTGACTACAGGATTAATGGCGCTACCGAGATTTATATCACTAACTTCAAAACCAGTAAAACACCGACTGAGTATACTGTCGAAATCTGGCGAGCAGCCAAGCAGTTCCATATCGGAAGTTTTACTTTTGAAACTAGGAGGAAGTAATGGGTAGATTGTTTTAATAGTGTTGTGAGTTAAAGGACGTGAATGCAATATTCATGTCCCTTTCTTGCATTTAGGTTAGAATCGCTTTTCCCTTCCTAATGAAAAGGAGATTAGCACCTGGGGTAGAACTAAGTCCGAGTAAAGGACATGTGTACGACACGTATGGTAGCTTCCTTATATGTAAAACTATTAGTAATAAAATATATCTTACATATCTAGTTTGCAATGTCCCGTGACGCGTCACGTTTATGTGACTAGACTTAACCCAGATAAACCTAGTCACTGCCCTATGGACCTAATGCCTATATACGTCAGTGGCTAGCAAGAGGCTCTTGTATGTCTGCATCTATGGTAGTGGCTATTGCTGGCGTTATTACCGTCATTCTTGTGTTGATCACTATTGCGATCATAGCTAAAAAAGGCAGTAAAAAAGGAAAAAGCGGTAATCGCGTCCTATTCAAAACAGACATGGGAGACTTTGAGGTGGGGCTCTATTCTAGCAAAGCCCCCATTAGTGCTAAGAACTTTTTAAACTATGTGGAGAAAGGGTTTTACGCCGGCACTATTTTTCATCGCGTGATGCCTGGGTTTATGCTCCAGGGCGGTGGATTTACAGATAAGATGGTTTTGAAAAAAACGCTGCCGCCTATTCGAAATGAAGCCTCGAACGGCATTAAAAATACCAGATGCACACTCTCTATGGCGCGCACAAAAGATCCTCATAGTGCCAACTCACAGTTCTTTGTTAATGTTGTGGATAATAAAAGCTTGGATCCAGGCTTCGACAAACCGGGATATGCTGTATTTGCTAAGATCACAAAAGGCATGGATGTGATTGATGAGATAGCAAAAGTAGCAACAAAGAATCACGGTAATCATGCAAATGTACCGGTTAAACCAATACATATAATTTCGGCAAAAATTCTCTAATAATAGGTCGCATCAGCACGATACGAATACCATCGCTTTATGGAGATCTATTTATCACGTTTCTTTAGCCACAAATCCCACGCATCCTTATAGGGGCCTGACACATTAAACCAGCTCAAGAAATTCATTTTGAAGAAACGTTGATTATGTAGGTAAAAGACCCCCGCTCTTCTGGCAAAACGATCCGGATCATTAAGTTCTTCAATACGCGCAGGTTCAATATTCAATAGGTCCTGCTGCGTTGAAAATATTCTATTTCCCATTTTTGAAATTTGGTAGTTTCTCACTAACATAAACTCTAATACTGGGTCATCGTCAGTATTTTCTCTGTCTACTTTAGCCTCATAAGAATGAAATATATTATTTGATACCAGAATATCTTCAAAATATTCTTCCATTCGAAATTCTGGCAATATTTCTTGCAAGTGATTCTTCAATTTGACACTGACGGGAACTTCATTAAACGACCTGGGGATGAGCGG
Organism: Pseudomonadales bacterium; assembly: GCA_016765265.1. Lineage (GTDB taxonomy): Bacteria > Pseudomonadota > Gammaproteobacteria > Pseudomonadales > DC-out160 > DC-out160. Next base: position 10,271 of record JAESQG010000261.1, read on the forward strand.
TTGATCAGAACACGTTGCCATAAAATAACTGTCTTTGAGTAAACGTAGGTCACAATATCTAAAGCTTCTACGCAATGCTGATAAAATAACTTTTACTCCCTCTTCAGTCATATTAGGCACGGCTAACCAGGTATTGAAAATCCCATCTGGTTTCAACGCTATCTTTACCCTTTCATAAAACTCAACCGTATATATTTTAGAGGCAGAAAAATACGTTGGTGCAGGAATAGAATTCACGATCACATCATATTGATTCTTTTTACCTACAAGAAATGCTCGACCATCAGTGAAATAGATCTTTGCCGTTGCGTTATCAATAATATCCATGTTCGCATATCTAATTCTCGGCAACATCTGAAAAAAAGCCTTATTGATTTCAACCACATCTGTATGCTTGAATATTTGCGCTACCGTGCCTGCTGTAATACCTGTTCCCAAACCTAAAACTAGTGCATTTTCAAATCCCCGCGCATTGATACCGGGAATAACACCGCTGACAACTTCTGGAAAATTTACCTTGCCATTGCTGGATATATAAATACTAGGATGACCGTTATAAGAGACCCATTCGTAGCTAGGGGTTTTGAGAAGGGTTGCACTGTCCGCTCCATTCTTATAGATGGTAACCTCGTCACGTTTCGAAATCTTATCCGCCCACTGTGCCAGATAGAGATTACGCTCTTGCCAATTAGCCATATTTAAACCAAGGCACAAAACGGCGCTTGCCGCGAGACCCAATTGTACCTTTGACCAATCTCGGCCGATCACCAACAAAGCGCCAAGCAGAGCCAGGCCGCCAATGACAGCTAAAATCGCGTCCGTGGAGAAATAGGGGTGTCCTACCAAAACATAGGTTAAATATCCCGTGGCATTTGCTAAGCTGGCAATAAACAGTAGATGACCGGACTCACTGGCCACATCACGTTCCGAGCGCAATAATGCAGGCAGAGTCGCGCCAAAAAGAATCATAGGGCCTAAGGCAAAGGAACAGCCACTAATAAATTTATGCAGTAGAACCAGAACTTCAGAACCTGTTTTCCAAGGAGCTGTGGAGGCATAGACTTGCAGCAGTGGCAAATAATTTAAGTACGTTAGACCAATCACCAGTGGCACTAATAAGAGTATGGTTTCGAAACGCACTTTAGTTCTTGAGGCCCACCACGCTCCCAGGGAGACACCTAAAATAGTCACGGCTAATCCAATGGCAAAATTTTCACGGTAGGGTTGATAAACTAAATAGCTTAGCTTGAGAAAAAACATTTGGAACACCGCACTACCAAAGCTCACCAGGATAAGCGCAAGCACAGTACGTTGAGGAAAACTAAATGTCGAACCCTTCAATTCTACTTTGGATCCAACCCTCATCCCCCATAACAACAAGCCATTAAAAATATTAATTATGCCAATGATCGCTAAGGAACTGGAAATCCCCACGATCTTAATCATCACCAATTCAACCAATAACAACCCGAATAATGCACCAACGTTATACGCTATATACACAGGTTGAAATGCTAAAACCTTTGCAGAATTTTCTTTTATGTACGCACTAAACAAAGGAATACTAAAACCAATCAGCAGGCTGGGAATCGAGAGCAAGCCAACAACCGAAATAATAGTTAACATTGGGCTTGCCGTAATCTCAGCAATGAGGGTCTGACCAGACAACCAAGATAATGCTATCGGCAGAGCCAGCGCATAACTCCCCGTCAATAACTCAAATAAATATAACCAGCGAACATAGCGGTGGGCCAGCTTTGCTCCTATACCAATACCGATTAAAAAGGTACTAAGCAAGGCAGCGTGAACATAGAGCATATCGCCCAATAACGTCGTTAAAACACGAACATACAAAACCTCATATGCAAGAGCGCATGCACCAGACAAAAAGGCTAAAAAAGTGAATATCTTAATTCTAACTCTTGGAGATGCGAATCTAGTCATCATTCGATCCATCATTCAACCAAGGGAGAATCAAACACGGATACATGTTCCACGCCATGAGCCCACCGAAATTCAAGAATAGGAAAGTCATCCGTATGCAAAGGACTTGGATTGGCCTCCGCCAATTTATTAAGTTTGCCGCGATTCTCCCACGCAGTTGCGAGCAGCTCATGCAAGGTCTTATTTATGTTTTGAGTATCTAGTATTTCTTGAAGAGCGATCTTCGCATTTGGATCAATACGCTCAAGATGCAGCATTGCCGTTTCAGGTGTGACAGGGTTCTTAAATCCAATCACATTTAAGGACGTGTTTCCGTAAGCACTGAAATAAAGTACCGTAGGAAAAACCGTATTTAAACCCTTAATGAGCAATGACACATCATCCCCCCAAAACAATTGCGTATAGACTCCCCCAGGCCGTAAATGATCGTAAACTTCCTGCCACAAGTCGACGGTATACAAGGATGCAGAACCGGGCAGATAAGGATCTAAGACATTAACAGAAATAATATCGTAAGTTTTATCACTAGCCACCAGTATATGCCGACCATCGCCTTGAACCAATTGGACTCTCGCATCTTGAAGATAACTAAAATTATACTTTGAAAACGTATTTTGATGACGCACCAAGAAAGGCAATATTTCGATTGTCTCTATGGAGTCAACATCAGAATATAAAGTATAAGTACCCGCAGTAATACCATACCCTGTACCGACATTTAGTACATCACAACACTCTTTGGCAAATAATGTAGTGAGATGTGCTGCCATTTGTTGTGCATGGGTAGTTTGTGGATGGCCCAAATCATAGATGAGTTGCAAACGATTATTTTTAACACGCAACATCCCGGACTCAGTTTGCGTTAGGCTTTGGACACCGTATTCATCTTCACTATAATCCACTAGCTTCTCGTCATTGCGCAACAGCAGTAGGTCTTTTGGAAACTGGACCGCAATTACAAGGGTAAAAATAACCGCTAAAACTACAATAGACTTTTCACTATTCACTTTGGAAGTCCATAGCAAGTAAATAGCAGCGCACACTATTTGCAAACCCGTAATAAATAAAAATGCCCACAGTGTACCTAGCCAACGGCTCAAGGCGAAACTAGCCACCACTGCTCCAACCATCGCACCTACCGTATTGATAAAATATAAGTTGCCCAGCACTTTTCCCGGCAATATATCAATCTCTCTTGCGCTCCATAATAACAAAGGGAATACCAATCCCAAGGCAATAATGGGCGGGAATATAAGTATCCACATCGTCAGTATTCTTCGAATAAATTCATTGTCCATCATAATAATAGAGGCAAGCCCATCACCGTGGATAGTAGTGCTAGCCAAGGGAACAATTGCTAAATGTAAAAAACCTGCAACGATAAAGATCCAAGCCATTAGCTTTAAGGCTTGTGCCGGCGTATTGGCTTTAAATTTCTGACCGATGGTAGGTGCAAGCAGACTACCCAAACCTAAACAAATAATGAAAATAAACAATAAGGCTGTAATCGCTATGGTGCGATCGCCTAAGAGAAACTTGGCCATCCTCCCCCATAAAATTTCATAGGCTAAGACCGAAAACCCACTAATAAAAGCAAAGCCACACCACAGTATTTGCTCTCGGGGACCCTTTTTTATTTGCGTTGATTCCTCTTCTTGATGCCCGGCCCTAACTGGAGAAGGTTCGCCGACATAAAACTGAGTCGCCATTAGGTAAAACAATAACGCTACTATCAGATTTAAACCAACGGCAATAGACACTGTTAAAGTCAGCCCTAACTGCCAAATCAGAAAAAAACCCGTAAGAAAAGCACCCACCGCAGCACCAATCGTATTCCAACCATAAAGTTGAGTTACTATTTGACGCGGTAAAGTCCAATCTTGAACTGCGTTCAACATAANGGGCAAAGTNCCNCCCATTAACACTGTTGGAATGCCNATAAACAGGGCAACCGCNATAAATTGATAAGTCAANGACAGCNCNAGANANTCTGANTNGGNCAGANGCATNGCTACCCANGATTTTGNNATAANAAGTACGNNNCTNGCNAACGCTGCTGACACAGCGATNCCNANTTCCAGCTNTACNTACANCAANAATGCTGGGCGACCTCTCACATTTGATCGGCCAAAAATATGTGCGCCNAGAGCGAGAGCAAGAAGAAATACCGAGAAAACCGNGGTCATTGAAAGNGCGGTNGAGCCTAAGATATCCGCGAATGATCGCGCCCAAATAATTTCGTAAATAAGGCCCGCAGCACCTGACAAGAAAACGAGCAGTTTGATTTGATACAGCTTGGGTTGCATAGCTTTGTGCTTATTGTAGAAACTCAAATTTAACATAGGCTTACACATTGATCACGTCAAATTTAGCCTTCAATCGGATGTTAAACGCACGGGAGAAACTCTAAGAAAAATATAAGATTCCTAGCAATGATTTTGTTACACGGAATGGATAGTGGTAAGTGATTCTGCGTTCTACATCCTTCTCAAAATCATAAAACTCAGACTTACCAATGATTTCAGCCAGCTCTCGCTTAATCGCAATCACCCAAATTTTAGATGAACCAGGAAACTCTAGTACAAGGTCTACTTCAGCGCCTGCCGATGTTCTGTAGAAACTGGCAAGCGCCCTATCATTAACGACTGATAATAAATTTTCAATTAACAAGGATTATTAATAAGTAAATACATACCGTTTTGCACCTGATACTGCAAATCTGAAGTCATTAACTTGTTGAAAAATAGAATAAATAAAGAATTTTACCGGCTCTTCTCCGCTTTAGTGAGGTAAAAAAGGAGAAAAGAGGTGCTAAAGCCACATCAACCTGTTGATATATAAGGTCTCTTACGCCTTTACAAGTCAATAGATAAATGAGCCTTAACATCTCCAGCAAAATACTGAGTCTTCCGGGGCAGCTTGTCAAACACGCCCAGCACGATTTATCGCAACAAAAGCTAATCATTAGTTGCAAGCGTGATCGTCGCTACCGAGTGCTGGATCCGCTTAATGACCAGCCTGCAGTGGTCAACCGTTATGTCAGCCGCACAATCCGTGACTTGCCATTGTGTGGTTATGATTGCCACCTTGAAGTTGAGTTGGCCCAGGTGATTGGCAAAGATGGAAAGCGTCGAATGGAACGCTGTGAATTTGTTGACAAGGGCAGTCGTTACACTTTGCGTCTGTGTCGGCTAGTAAGTGGTTTATGTCGCCATATGAGTATTAAAGCGGTCTCTCAGCATTTAAAAATACGCTGGGAAACGGTTAAAAATATGGATAAGCATTATTTGGAATCTTCACTACCTGCTTTAGATCCTACCCAGTTAATCGACCTGAAATATATCGGTGTCGATGAAGTGGCTAGAGCAAAAGGTCACGACTATATGACCGTTGTTTACGACATGGTTGAAGGGCATTTGATTTGGGTTGAGGCCGGACGAACGGCTGAGGTTTTCTCCGGTTTTTTAAAGCAGCTGCCCAAAGAAACCGCTGAAAATATAGAGGCTGTTGCAATGGACATGGGGCCTGCGTATCAAAAATCAGTCCGTGATTGCTTGCCCAATGCAGACATTGTTTTTGATCGCTTTCACGTTATGAAAAACTACAGCAAAGCACTGAGCAACCAACGCCGGATAGAGTTTAGGAAGGCGGATAAAGCCGGTAAAGATCTACTGAAAGGAACGCATTACCTAGTGCTAAAAAATGCCGACAAGCTAACTGAAACACAAACAAAAAAACTGCAGCGACTGCTGGAGAACAATTCAAACCTCAGCACGCTGTATGTTATGAAAGAGCAGTTGCAAGCACTATGGGAGTCCTCAACGTTTGAAGCAATGCAAGAACGCCTGGAGGCATGGTGCAAGATGGCGGACGAATCAAGCATGCTCTATTTGAAGAAATTCGCAAAGTCGCTGAGAAGACATAGCATTGGTATTTGTAACTACGCCAAATACAACCTGACCAGTGCGAGAATTGAGGCTGGCAACGTTAGTATCGGGATGATTCGCAAGCGTGCTAGAGGTATCAAGGATACCGAGTATTTTAAACTGAAAATCAGGCAATCATCCCTGCCTGATGATCAATCCATGTTCTATCTTGATGGGTGAGCTCACTCACTAAAGCGGAGAAGAGCCTTTCTTT
>JAESQG010000262.1 GCA_016765265.1 Pseudomonadales bacterium
TGAGCGAGAAAAGTTGTTTAACCTAATCTTTGAACAGGACAAAAAACGAGCATAACTAAGTTGCCTGTTTCAGACTCATTTGTTAATTGGAAAATACTGCCTTATATATTGAACATCTTAGCATTGACAAATTATAGCTGTGGCGCCGACAAATCAAACTAAATCCTTCTAAATTGGAGTGTTCTTTAACGTAGGCCATGGCAATTCATTCGGATTTTGCTCTTTTTTCAGGCACTCACTTACACCATTTTCTACAAACAACTTGCCACTTGTAGGCTTCACTTGGTAACGATATTCAACACCTTGAAAGACAAAGGCCAAACTGTAGGCGTGCAGATAAGTACGATCCCATTTGTTCGCTTCTGTCACGGGGGAATAGTACGAACTATCGCCAATAATGGGTGCTCCAATACTGCGCAAGGCGACTCGTATTTGATGTGTTTTGCCCGTACTCGGTTTAAGCCAATAGAGTCGTCGACCTTGTCCGATGCTACTACTGAAAAACTGGGTGATTGCCGGGTTCTTTTTTGTTTTCTCCAACTTCCACGCCCCTCTTCGGGCTTTAGTCATATCACCAATGATAAGCCCCTGTTTCTTTTTCGGTTTGCGGTCTGATATAGCAATGTAATACTTTTCTACTTGCCTATTCTGAAATAATAAGGACAATTCACTGGCTGCTTTATGATTCTTGGCAAGCAGTACGATTCCGGAAGTCACCTTATCCAAGCGATGCACAGGCAAACACTCTTTGCTGTTGAATTGATTCTTAATTCGTTGGCACAACCCAATTTCAGTGTTCTCACTGTGCATGCTGATCCCAGGGTATTTGTTTATTACCCAAAACTCGTCTTGCTCATCTACACATTCGAACCCTAGCTCTGTGCTCATCGATAATCTCTACCTGATTTACTTGCCTGCATTACGATCATGCCCCTATATGAACAACGCTAATTATAGAACCTAGCTGAAGGGATTCCATTTTAGAAACTTGGTTAAATCATGCTAAGATTGCTGGCCTGGCCTAAGAGGAGTTTGAGATGAACGCATCAGTCAATTTTGATATTTTATCACCTATCAGTTTTTTGCAACGATCGGTAACTACGTACCCTAATAAAACAGCGATAATATACGGAGATACCCAATACACCTATCGGGACTTTGCAAATCGTGTCTATCAACTTGCCAGTGCTCTGCAAGCTAAGGGAATAGGACGAAATGATAAAGTAGCGTTTGTTTGCCCTAACACTCCAGCCATGCTCGAAGCCCATTTTGCTGTGCCATTGATCGGCGCGGCTTTGGTAACCGTCAACACTAGACTCGCCCCAGCCGAAATTGCCTATATTATTGCACATTCTGAATCAAAAGCCGTCTTTGTCGACACGGAATTTTCTCCCACTATCACCAAGATAAAATCAGAACTGAATAACGTAGAGTTATTTATTAATATTGTTGATGATCCCAGTTTTGAAAAATTAGATGCACAGGACTACGAGGACTTTCTCGGTACAGGCTCCACGGACATAGTCGCGTCCGCAGTGGAAGATGAGTACGACACATTGGCGATCAACTATACCAGCGGCACCACGGGCAGGCCAAAAGGCGTTATGTTTCATCACCGAGGGGCTTATTTAAATGCCTTGGCAGAAGTGATGGAAGCCGGCGTCACCTATAAATCCACTTATCTTTGGACCCTGCCTTTGTTTCATTGCAACGGCTGGTGTTATAGCTGGGGCATCATCGCGGTGGGCGGAACCCATGTGTGCTTACGAGCGGTAGAACCTGAAGTAGTCTTTGACCTGATCAAGAGTGAAGGCGTGACTCACCTATGCGGAGCCCCCACGGTTTTGATTGGTTTGAATGCCTTTGCTGAATCTAGCGGGCGACAATTTGAAAACCCCATCACCATCACCACAGCAGGTGCACCTCCTGCTCCCGCCATTATTCAGAGCATGGAAAATATTGGCGCACATATTATTCATGTCTACGGACTAACAGAAGTGTTTGGCCCTTATAGCATTTGCGCAGAGCAAAAAGAATGGGATCAATTGTCAACGGATGAAACCGCACAACTCAAGGCACGCCAAGGAGTGCCCTTTGTCATGGCCCACTATATGGATGTGGTTGATCGAGAGACCATGGTACCGGTTCCCAGAGATGGTAAAACCGTTGGTGAAATCGTCATGCGCGGCAACATGGTAATGTCGGGATATTATAAAAACCCGGAAGCAACTGCTGAAGCGTTTAAAGGAGGTTGGTTTCACAGTGGCGACCTCGCGGTAATACACGCCGATAACTACGTGCAAATTTTGGATCGCGCCAAGGATATTATTATTAGTGGCGGTGAAAATATTTCCACCGTGGAAGTAGAAGCGGTAATTTATCAACACCCAAGCGTTCTCGAAACAGCGGTTGTCCCCGTCCCCGATGAAAAGTGGGGTGAAGTACCTAAAGCGTTTATCACTTTAAAACCGGGTTTAAAACCTGAAGATCAGCCCTCACCTGAGGATATCATTGCATTTTGTAAAGAGAAGATTGCTCGATACAAAGCACCGAAATTCGTTGAGTTTATGGATTTACCGAAAACAGCAACAGGTAAAATACAGAAATTCAAATTAAGAGAAAAAGAATGGGAAGGGCATGAAAAACGGGTAAACTAATTTTATCCGTTCTATTAACGAGCACTAGCTGATCGAGATAGGGAGTCGGCTTCGATTGCCTCATCTCGACTAACTCTAACCACATCCTTCTTCGCAACAAGTGCCGTTACCACATTTATCGCTGGCTGCTGGGCGACATGGCTCAACCAACGCTCACGCACTAAATCAGCGCAACGGCTCGCTTCTGCCAAGGGTTCTTGTTTCCTTTTCAATGACTCGCCCGCTGCCCAATCACGATGGGGAACAACCCAGTTCTGCTCTACAAGATGAGCTAATCCGTTTGCTATCCGCGAATTTTCCCTTAAAGGAACATCCAGAATCCCCACAGACGCACCCGCCGTCAACGCTTCATACACCATCGAAACACTATCGGCGCTTACCCATGATTGATGAGCCGTGGTTAATTGCTTTGATACCCAGTCTGCAGAGGTCTCCGCAAAAGACATGATTTTCAAATTAGGCAATGATTGGGCTCTCATTTTTTGCAAGAAGCCATCGGGCGTTCTTCTAGAGTTGGTTAAGCTGTACCGTACCTTCGGTTGCTGGCGACAAATATCCACTACCTGCTCGCAAACCCCATCATCAGACCAAGCGCTATGTTTGCATGGACCACCGATAAGAAACACACCGCGGAAAATATCATGATGCCCAGAGTGCGCCATGGAATTGAGCACCCCTTTTGTCAGATGCAAACACTCTCGCCCTGGATGCTTCACGCCATCATGTTCTGGCACTAAACACAGGTCAAACCAACTCACAGGTAAACTGGGTTTCATTAGTACAATGATTTTGCCACCACGATTAGCGCGGGCTGACAACATGGGAATATGAGTTCGATGACCCGCGCCAACAATTAAATCCGGCGACGGCAATGAATGTTCAAAACGATACTGTCCCCGCAAAGCAGGCATCAAACCGACACCTTTATCCTGTACTGAAACCGTGTAAATATCTGCCTTCACTTGACTAGCAAGCTTACCTACCAGTCCTATCGACTGCTGGTCATGGCCTATGTTCTCATCCGTAAAACGCCAAATCGTTATTTTGGACTGGCTTTCCATAACACTAAATCCTTGATCAGGGTGATATCAGTATTAATGGTATTTCACCTTTGTCCAACTTATTGTAAAGATTATATTTTTTGTTTATGCGGTGACCGCCGACACACCATTTCTAGTGCCTTCAAGGTATGGCGCTAACTGCGCCAAAGCCGGCTCAAGGCAAATATTATCGTAAGCCCCGTCAGTACAGGTAAGGTTTTTCAAAGGAGGGAGTTGCGATTTAAAGAAAACTTCATCATGAAGTGCCACAGACCATGGCCCGAAGGGGGCGAAGTACTTCCAGTTTGTGGCGCCGAAAATACCAATGGTGGGTGTTTTCAATACTGCGGATAAATGCATAGGCCCCGAATCGGTAGACACCGTGAGAAAGGCATGGTCTAGCAAACTCCTCAATTCACTAATTGAAAACTTGCCCGCCATATTATACGAGCGACCTGCCAAAACCTTCTTAACACTCTCGCAGTAATCTTTTTCACTCTCAGTGCCAGTGATCATAAAAGATAAACTATAGCGCTCCCATAATACCTTACCAAATTCTTGCCATTTTTTAACAGGCAATCGCTTAGATTCCCATTTTTCGCTAGAGCCGGGGTGCAACACAATATAACTTTTTTCTTTCGGGGAAAAGGTGTAATCATATGGGCGACCTCCCGTTTGATGGATCGCCATATCGAGGAAAATTTCTGTAGCACAGTTGTGAGTGCGACGACGATCAACTTTTCCAGGATGAATTACTTTTTTATTGGAAAAAAGTCTAATGACTTTTGAGCGATCACTATCCTGAAAATCAACCAATACGTCTACTTCACTGCGTCGAATTTCTTGAATCAGCTTAACCACTTCAGTGAACTGTTTATTTTTCAGAAGAATAAAATCATCCACCTCATCTGCCAATACTTGTTGACCTAGAGCTGTGGTCACCATCAATGGTTTCTGCTTTAAAGATCGTATGGCGGGTATGGTCATGGCCAGATCACCCAGCGCGCTAAACCGCATTGTTGCTATATTCATAAGCACTATATTTTTTAAAGGCCTTCAATCAAGCTTATAATTTATTCAAGTAAGCAGCGCACTTAACTGTATGTCCAGATGCTGACTGTACAAATGAAAGGACTAGCCAAAGCACATGGATCACGTTAGTCTCCTACTTTACCTGCCTAACCTAGAAAGTACAAAACGGGAATCATCTAAACAGGAACTTTCAAAAAAGAGAGCCCATCATGACACGATATATCCTTGACGAAACAAATATCCACGAAGCCATTCGGGGTAAGATCAGCGATAATAATAAGAGCCTTGTTGAAGAAGCACAGCGAGCCATCGAACAAAATGCAGTCGTTGTAATTGGTATGGCGCAAAACCCTCATTGCAAAAAAGCCTGCAAGGTACTCGACAAAGCTAACGCATCCTATCATTACTTAGAATACGGCAGTTATTTAAAGGATTGGCGTAAACGAAATACGTTTAAGATGTGGACGGGATGGCCCACATTTCCAATGGTATTTATAAAAGGCCAATTGATCGGTGGCGCCAGCGAATTGCAATCACTGATCAAGAGCAAAGAGTACGATCAATTGGTGACAGCATAATCATAAATAAAGTTAATGCTCCCGCGTTGCCCTGAACTCAATATCAGGCCAACGCTCTTGCATGACGTTGAGATTGACCATTGTTGGGGCCAAATAAGTGAGGTGATCGCCACCATCTACAGCTAAGCCATCGTGGGCTTTTTTCTTAAACTCATCCAGCTTCTTTTCATCCTTACAATAAATCCAACGTGCGGTACTCACGTTCACGCTTTCATACACACATTCAACTTTGTACTCAGCCTTAAGCCGATGCGCTACAAGGTCGAACTGAAGCACACCAACAGCACCCAGCACAATGTCATTGTTTCGGTTAGGCATAAACACTTGAGTTGCCCCCTCTTCAGACAGTTGTTTTAAACCTTTTAATAGCTGCTTACTTTTCAAGGGATCTTTTAATCGAACCCGCCTAAATAGTTCAGGGGCAAAATGCGGTATCCCCGTGAAATTAAATTTCTCTCCCTGACTAAAGGTATCGCCAATTTGGATAGTGCCATGGTTATGCAAACCAATAATATCCCCTGGCCATGCCGTCTCAAGATGCTCCCGCTCGCCCGCCAAGAACATTAGCGCGTCAGCGGCCTTAAGATCCTTTCCTATCCGCACATGATGCATCTTCATGCCGCGCTCATACTTACCAGAACAAATACGCATAAACGCGATCCTGTCTCGGTGTTTGGGATCCATGTTGGCTTGTATTTTAAAAACAAAACCAGAAAACTTATCTTCCTCTGGCTCTATACTACGTTCCTTCGTATATCGGGACTGAGGCGGCGGCGCCCATTCGGTCAAACCGTCTAGCATTTGTTTGACGCCAAAATTCCCCAAGGCTGTACCACAGAATACAGGCGACAACTTACCCGCAAGAAATTCGTCTAAATCAAATTCATGTGAAGCGCCATTCACTAGCTCCAACTCTTCTCGCAGGTCATCCGCCAAATCACCAATGGCTTCATCCAGCGCTGGGTTATCAAGCCCTTCGATAATTCTTTCTTCTTGTATATGGTGACCTTGGCCGGTGCTATAGAGATAAGTCTCGTCCTTTACCAAGTGATAGACGCCTTTAAAATATTTCCCCATGCCGATGGGCCAAGTGATGGGGGCGCACTTTATTTTTAATACATCCTCTATTTCATCGAGCAATTCAATAGGATCTCGGGTATCACGATCCAACTTATTAATAAACGAGATGATGGGCGTATCCCTTAATCGACAAACCTCCATGAGTTTAATGGTTCTTGCTTCGACCCCTTTACTCGCATCAATCACCATTAGAGCAGAGTCCACCGCGGTTAAAGTCCGATAGGTATCCTCTGAAAAGTCTTCATGGCCTGGCGTATCCAATAGATTGACAATACAGTTGTTGAAGGGGAATTGCATAACGGAGGTGGTCACTGAGATTCCGCGCTCTTTTTCCATCTCCATCCAGTCGGAGGTAGCATGACGATCGGAGCCGCGTCCTTTTACCGTACCGGCTTTTTGGATTAGGTTGCCGAACAACAGTAGTTTTTCAGTGATGGTGGTTTTACCAGCATCGGGGTGGGAGATGATAGCGAAGGTTCTTCGTTTATTGATTTCATTGATAAAATTTGAATCTGACAACCTATTTTCCTCGACTGTGTACACAAATACATACACATCTGTAAATATACCTCTGGATATCGCAGGCATTAAATATGGCGCGATTATACAGCGTTAAATCACTATTTCTTGGGCTGTGGGGAAGCATTACACTACCAAACCTCTCAACCATTCCGCCAGCTCAGTTTCATCGGTAATGCTCTGAGCAGCACGGATCATCATATTACCCGCCTCTTCCGCATCAAATTCAAGCTCGATGCCGTTAATAGCGAGACAGATATCCATAGCGGCAAACGCTGTGGGTTTATTCGCATCATTGAACGAATGACCCACCGCTATATAACAGGCATAGCACGCCGCAAGCTCATATACATCAACAATCATTCCGTAGACGAGACGGTTATCAATACGCGCTAAAATGGTCTCGATGGATTTATCAGAGGCCATACCTTGAAGCTCGTTTGATTCTATGACTTGTTGGTGTAGGGCAACGACTTGGGAGGCTCTGAGAAACTTCATACCTACTTATCTTGCAGATACTTAAGTGTCGGCTGTAGCTTGCTTTTGCGTCTCTTCATTGCGGTCATCACATCAGCATGCTCTGCTGGCTCAAAGTTCACCTTGCCAACGGCTGCTGCTGGCACAAAATAGCCCTCAAGCTGGTTACGGTTGAGAATAGCCACAGGCTTGCCGCCGGACTGTTCAATGAGCTTTTTGGTATCGCGCAATTCAGTCAAAGATGCAGTGATATTAGTCAGTAACCGTTCCATAGCGAACTCCTCTACTTTCTTAAAGAATACGGGGTTACCACCATAATGTCAACTTAAATGGTATTTAATCGCCACTTAAACGCCATAATAAAAAGCAATCTGCTGGTGGGCGGTGCAGCGTAAGCTGTGCGAGTGGGGACACTTCACATCTTCAAACGATAACCCGTTTTAAATATCCACCTGACGATAACTAAACACAGCACTAAAAACATCACGGTCATCGCTAAACTGATCTCGACATTGACATCAGATACTCCGTAAAAACTCCACCGGAAACCACTAATAAGATATACCACGGGATTAAATAAAGTGATGGTTTGCCAAATGGGCGGAAGCATATCAATGGAATAAAAACTCCCTCCCAAAAAAGCCAGAGGAGTGATAAACATAAGCGGTATCAGTTGTAGTTTTTCAAAACCATCGGCCCAAATACCAATAATAAAACCAAACAAGCAAAACGTGACCGAGGTCAGCACCAAAAAACTGACCATCCAAATAGGATGCTCGATCTGATACTCCACGAAAAAGCGCGCCGTTATTAGAATCAGAATACCCACCAGCACGGATTTGGTCGCTGCTGCCCCCACGTAACCAAGGAGTATTTCTACATAGGACACAGGTGCCGATAACAACTCATATATAGTGCCAGAAAATTTTGGNAAATATATGCCAAAAGAAGCATTCGAAACACTTTGGGTTAACAAGGTCATCATAACCAGCCCCGGAACAATAAACGCGCCATAACTAATGCCGTCTATCTCGACCATACGGGAACCAATCGCAGAACCAAACACAATAAAATAAAGTGAAGTCGATAACACAGGCGAGATAATACTTTGCATAATCGTACGCCAAGTTCGATTCATTTCGAATAAATAAATCGCTTTTATACCGTAATAATTCATGCATTGTCCTTTAATAAACTAACAAATATTTCTTCCAATGAGCTTTGGCTAGTATTCAGATCCCCGATTTCAATATTGTGGTGATCAAGCTGTTTTAACAGATCGGCGATACCGGTATCATCACTTTGAGCGTCAAAGGTGTATATCAAATCTAACTTGTCCGCCGATAGCGTCAAAGGATAACCAACAAGAGCTTCAGGTAGTTGATCAAGTTCCTTTTTCAAATTTAACGTTAAATGTTTTTTCCCTAACATTTGCATTAAGGTGTCTTTGTCTTCCACCAGGATGATTTTTCCTTTGTCGATTATCCCTATACGATCAGCCATCTCTTCCGCTTCTTGTATGTAATGGGTGGTAAGAATAATGGTGACACCGCTCTCTCTCAATTCACGTACTAGCTTCCACATTTCACGACGCAACTCAACATCAACACCCGCGGTAGGCTCATCCAAGAATAAAATCTTAGGTTCGTGGGATAATGCTTTTGCAATAAGCACCCGGCGCTTCATCCCGCCGGAAAGC
>JAESQG010000263.1 GCA_016765265.1 Pseudomonadales bacterium
CCACCCAACATTAGGATCGTTACAATGGTCAGCCCCCCAAAAGCCCCCTCCGATCAACCTCTGTCCGTGTACAGTCCTGATACGTTACAAGACATACGCTTATTGGTGGAAAGTGCGCGAAATAGTCTGGCCAACGCAGTTAACATTGAGCAGACATTACTTTATTGGCGAATAGGTCACCGTATTCACTTCGAAACCCTTAACGGTGATCGAGCTGGATACGGGAAACAAATTGTTGCCACACTGTCGCAACAATTGACCACTGAATTTGGTAAGGGCTTTAGTGTATCGGCATTAACGCGCATGATTAAATTCAGTCAATGTTTTCCTGATAAAGAAATTGTTGCCACGCTGTCGCATCAATTGAGCTGGTCACATTTCCGTGAGTTACTACCACTTGATAAAGAACTACAAAAAGAGTTTTATGCAGAAATGTGTCGTGTAGAGCGCTGGAGTGTCAGAACACTGCGCAAGAAAATTGACTCCATGCTGTATGAGCGAACGGGGTATCCCTTTAGCTCCACCTATGTCAATATGTAGTGATGAACAGGCCTTCGAAGAACTTAAGATCGGGGCGAGATTACCCTGGCACATGGAACCAGTTTGTAGCGTGGTTTCACGACGACTCGTCGTGCCTTGAATATCTTGAAAAATTGCGCTGGCCCGATGGATTCAATTGTCCTCGCTGTGATGCGATAGGAGAACCATTTAGATTGAGTCGTGGAAGAATCATGTGCCGGTTGTGTCGACATCAAAGCTCAGTAACCGCTGGTACCATCTTCGAAAAGACTCGCACACCTCTTAGCAGCTGGTTTGCAGCAGCATGGTACATCACTAGCCAGAAAAACGGCGTAAGCGCTCTTGGATTGCAAGGGATATTGGGGTTAGGGAGCTACGAAACAGCCTGGATGATGCTGCACCGTCTGAGGAGAGCTATGGTCCATCCAGAGCGAAATAAGCTCTCCGGTATTGTGGAAGTTGATGAAACCTATGTGGGCGGTCGCGATGAGCGCAAAACTCGAGCTCCCCATCCAGATAGTAAGAAATCCATTGTTGCAATCGCCGTCGAATTACAGGAACCCAAAGGATTCGGGCGCATACGATTACGGCGAATCGAAAATGCCTCTAAAAGCAGTTTAGAGCAGTTCATATGTGATTCCATTGAGCCTGGAAGCATAGTTCAAACGGATGGCTCACCCGCTTACGGCTCGATACATAATCATGGCTACAAGCGCAATAAAGTCGTACAGCTTGGCGCAGAGAATCCTGCGCATGTGACTTTGGCAGGAGTTCACAGAATCGCTTCATTGCTAAAGCGGTGGCTTATGGGTACTCATCAAGGATCGGTAAGACCGGAACAACTTGATAGTTACCTGGACGAGTACATGTTTCGCTTTAACCGACGTACTTCTCGATCGCGAGGATTGTTGTTTTTCCGATTGCTTGAACAAGCGGTGAGAACACCACCGGTGACTTATCAGGAAATTACGCGGAGCTAAACACAACATGTAGTGGACGGTGGAGCTAAAGGGATACCCCGTATAAAAATACAGGTGTTCCAAAACTCATCGCTTCAATAACGGGCAAACCAAAACCTTCCGTAATTGAAGGGAACAGAAATGCGACACAACTTTCATAGAGCATATACTTATCTTCCTCTGGAATGACACCCACCAGCTGAACACGATCTGACAAACCCAGGGCTTGAATCTCCTCTCTTATCCTGGCTGCATAAGCCGTATCGTTTTTTCCTGCAATAAATAATTTGTATTGCGGCAGTTTTTTTCTGTAAACACTCTCCTATAGTGAATATAAATGGTCCGGGCCCATACTTATTTCTTAATCCACGGTCTACATTCACATTCAAAAAACCGCCATTATGAATAACTTCCAACGCTTTATTTCCCACGTCCAGTTCCGAGCGGACCTCCTCAGCTACAAAATTAGATATCACTGTTATCGCTTGTGATCGATCTATCCGGGCTTGCACGTGTTTTAATTTCTTAGCGATAACAGCTTCGTCCTCACATTCCCTCAAAAAATTTAAATCATAAGACCATTTTGGAGCAACAATTGATTTCATCCACTGAGGAGTGGCTAGGAATACTGGCGGAAAGTGGCTCGTAAACCCACGAAGATGACGTCGAACCTAATCAAGGTTATCGAGTCGAAACTGCGCATACTATGGAGCCCCGAGCAGATATCTCCACATTTGGGCAGACAAACGCTCAGGTGGAGATCTTTATTCCTGCCTTCGTCGTCAGGGTAAAAAATACGACAAGCGTCGTAATGGTAAATCGACACGTGGTCAAATAATCAATCGTGTCAGCATTGACGATAGTGGAGCGGGGTTTAAACGAAAATACCTTGATTTCAAAACACCGGAACAATTAATGTATGATCACCGGACTACGCTAGTAACTTAAATGGCGATGCACTTCAGAGTTGAATTCGCGTTACACTCGAGACCCACAAGGCACCACTATTTTTAATTTAATCTTGCCCTGAATAAATTATTAATTACTCTACCGTCACGGACTTTGCCAAGTTTCGAGGCTGATCCACATCAGTTCCCTTGATTAGGGCTACATGATACGAGAGTAGTTGAAGAGGGATAGTGTAAACAAGGGGCGCCAGCTCATCGCATACGTGAGGCACCTCAAGTACATAAACACCTTCTCCTGCCGAGACACCCGCTTCCTTATCAGCAAATATATATAGCTCACCGCCTCGAGCTCGGACTTCTTGCAAATTCGATTTTAGCTTTTCTAGAAGCTCATTATTTGGTGCCACCGTTATCACAGGCATATCCGCATCCACCAGGGCTAATGGCCCATGCTTTAGTTCTCCTGCAGCATATGCCTCTGCGTGAATATAAGAGATCTCCTTGAGCTTTAATGCTCCTTCCATTGCCACGGGATATTGCGCCCCTCGACCTAAAAACAATGCGTGATGTTTTTCACCAAAACGCTCTGACATTATTTTAATTCTATCATCTAAAGCTAAAGTAGATTCTATACACGAGGGTAGCGTTCTGAGCGCTTTCACATACTCAGCTTCCTGCTCTTTCTTCACATTAAACCGGCGCCCAATCACAATATTTAACATAAAAAGGGCAACTAGCTGGGTGGTAAACGCTTTGGTGGATGCAACACCTATTTCAGCACCAGCGTTGGTCATTAAAACAAGATCTGACTCTCTTACTAGTGAACTCCCTGGCACATTACAAACAGTCAGCGTTCCAATATATCCGCTATTCTTTATATTTCGCAGTGCTGCCAAGGTGTCGGCGGTCTCGCCCGATTGGGAAACGGTAACAAACAAGGTGCCCGGTTGAACCACATGGGTCCGGTAACGAAATTCACTGGCAACTTCAACATTACACGGCACACCTGCAATCCCCTCAAACCAATATCTCGCCGTTAAACCCGCATGAAAACTAGTGCCACAGGCAATAATTTGAACACATTTAACTTGATCGAATAGCTCACTCGCGCCCGGCCCAAAGGCCTCTTCTAGTACATGGTCTTGATCAATGCGGCCTTCCAGTGTGGCTTGGATTGCTTTAGGCTGTTCATATATCTCCTTTAGCATGTAATGCCGATATTCACCTTTTTCAGCATGATCGTGACTGGTATCAAATTCTGTTATTTCTCGCTTAACAACTTCATGATCATCATTGAATATCGTGATAGAAGTCCTCGTTATTTCTGCCAGATCACCCTCTTCCATAAAGATGAACCGGTTGGTAACGGGCATTAGTGCTAACTGATCTGAACCGATAAAATTCTCGCCTATGCCCACGCCTATCACCAAGGGACTGCCTTTTCGGCTGGTAATCAATTTATCGGGAGACTCTTTTGATATAACACCTAGAGCAAAAGCACCTTCGAGCTCCTTCATTGCTTCTTTTACAGCAAGAAGCAAATCACTGTTTGTTTTTAACTTTAAGTGTATGAGGTGCACTATTACTTCGGTGTCAGTTTCTGAATCAAACTCATAACCTTCTTTCTTTAATTGTTCACGAAGAAGCTCAAAGTTCTCAATGATCCCATTATGGACAATAGCTAAATCAAATCCCGACATATGAGGGTGGGCATTTGATTCGCTAGGCACACCATGAGTCGCCCAACGGGTGTGAGCAATACCAATGTGGCCATTGTGGGGGGTCTCGCTAAGTGCATTATCTAACTCTCGAACCTTTCCTAAGCGCCGAGTTCTTTCAATATCCCCAGTTTTGCTATCGATTACCGCCACACCTGCTGAATCGTAACCTCGGTATTCCAATCGCCGTAATCCTTCCAATAAAATGGGAGTAACATTACGATCTGCGATAGCACCCACGATTCCACACATAATTGAATTCCTTAAAATAGTTTAACCACTTAAAAAAACAAAACTTCTGAAGATTATAGGGTATCTTAATTTGATTGAGATCCTTTTATTCAATCTACTTTTTGCGCCTAATTTTTCTTAGTGGGTCTTTTCCAATTATCGATTGTTATTTGTCTGGCCCGTGTCAGAGTTAACTTGTTCTCTGGAGCATTTTTACCTATCGTTGACCCAGCTCCTATTGTGGCGCCTACACCAATTTCCACCGGAGCTACCAAGGCGGTATTTGATCCGATAAAGGCACCATCCCCAATAATTGTTTGGAATTTATTCATACCATCATAATTACAGGTAATCGTGCCTGCCCCTACATTGACATTTTTACCAATAGTCGCGTCGCCAATATAGGTTAAATGGCTTACTTTACTACCTTCGCCGATAAAGGATTTTTTCGTTTCTACGAAATTACCGATTTTAGCGCCTGCGGCCATTTCTGTTCCCGGTCTAACGCGAGCAAATGGACCGATTTCACAATTCGCCGCAATCACCGCGTCTTCAATAACGCTATTGGCTTTAATAATAACGTTATCACCAATTCGACTGTTCGTTATGGTGCAATTAGGGCCAATACAGACGCCGGATCCAATGCCTTCCACCACGCGCCATTCTGTCCGGTGGCCACCGCTCCCGGTTTCGTGGTCGCGGCATGGATTTCG
>JAESQG010000264.1 GCA_016765265.1 Pseudomonadales bacterium
AATAAAACTCGGATAGGAATATAACAGCGTATTTTCCGGAAATTCAGTAATACCAGTGGAACCACTAACGCCGTGATTAATAGAATTACGCCGCCTTAAGGCTAACTCCAAACTGAATGCAGCCATGATATGTTCGTTAAATTGATAACCGTAAATCCAGTTTAATCTTAACTGTATCCCGTCAAAGCCACTGCTATAGGATGCCCCCTCATTGACATCGGTATTGGTAATATAGGACATTGGAATTTAACAAGATGTATCGTCCTGTTGGAATTATTTGATCTTGATCAAGATGGAGTAGTACTTTTTCTTATACATTAAGTGTGATGCGTTTCATAACGAGGGTATAAGATCATGGTAGAAACTGTATTTTTGATAAGTTCACTTCTAGCGGTGCTTTCTGTTGGTGGTATTACATTGACCCTACTGGGTATCGCCAGTAATAAACTACAAGTGTAAAAATTTCAGATAAGGGATCTTATCTGATAAAGGAATTCTAATTTTTTTGGTGCGCTCACTAACTATGGTTCGATTGATAAAAAAGAAGAACAGTAGTTAGTAAGCTAGGAGCGATAAACTACATTAGGCATCTTCAAGTATTTCCTCGGCTAATTCTATAGCACTAAAATCAGCTGTTCCCTCTTTTAGGCTATTCTTCCCCGCCTGTGTTGGGGAGCCAGCAAGCATCCAATCAAAGTTAATACCAGTGACACCTTGTCCGGCCCTTCTAAACCCTGCACCTAATTTACTACCATATTTCCCATCAAAAAATGCTAGGGTCTGATTAAAAGGTTTAACTGTGGGGTTGTGTTTGATTTCCTCCTTTGTGTATAGCCGTCGTAAGCGACGCATTACCGCTTCCAATTCTTTTTGAGTGGGATCGAGCATCTGCATTGGGCGAAAGAATAAATCGAGCGCAAATTGAGGGCCATAAATCATTAATTCAGCTATTGTGACGATTGATTTGAATTTGTCAGACATCGTTGTATCTGTATTCATGTCGTGGGTAGAACAGTGTTCGGTCATAAAAATATCCATTGCTATATGTCTCGACTCATCAGCATTAATTTTTTGGACCACGGCTTGACTCATGGGGTCATCGACGTACTCATTAATCTTTTTTAACAGTGCAATATCTAAAATTAATTCGCCGGTTAATACATAGAAGTTGGCTACAGCAGGGTTAACGGAACGAATGGCCTTTGAAAATCGTGGAATAAATCGAAGTAATGCGAAACTAGGCGTGTAAATTTTATATTGATGCACATCAAAATAGTCCGCTAGTTTTGCTACCGCCTCACTATGTCGAACTTCATCTATGTAACAATAGTAATAAATTTCTTTTAATACTGGGTCATCCATTAAATCAGACAACGCCAAAAATAAGTTACCCGCTATTCGCTCAATGTATGACATATCCAGATAAAGCTGACAGATACGCATTTCGGTTTCTTGGTCCAGCGTCACCTCTGGTGTTTTCGACCAGTCAAAGTCGCCGATATTCCATTGGCCATTTTTGCATTTTTGTAGCATTTTTTCAGGATTGATACTCATGTAGGGCTCCAAGATCTTTGTCTGTAAGTGTCCACAATAAACCACTAGCATTACAACGTCTTCTTAATAATTGCGAAAATAACATACTCTAACCTGATATTCTAGAGATATATCAGGNNNATATTCATGTTAATANNNGTTAGAAATTAANTTNGGAAAAGACCATANANTNNTGTTTAANATANATTNATAGTTCTTNNTANGNAATNCAACAANGCNNTATNNCGNATCANANATCACNAGANCAACNNNGATCTAACTNTTTAACCTTTCATTAGACANNGGAAGTTCNCGNANACGNTTCCCNGTCAGAGCATAAAGCGCGTTAGCAACGGCNGGCGCAATGGGCGGNGTNCCCGGCTCGCCNACNCCAGAAGGTGGCTCTGAGCTTGNAACAATAGACACNTCTATNTCAGGTACTTCATTAATCCGCAANATGGGGTAATCGTGAAANTTAGATTGTTCNACGCCGCCATTNTTAATGGTTATTTCNCCTTTCAGCGCCGCNGTTAATCCNAAAATAATNCTNCTNTCCATCTGCGCCACAACGATATCTGGATTCACCACTTGCCCACAGTCAATGACNCAAACNACTTTGTGNACNNGCAAACCNCCGTTTTTATCCAGAGATATCTCCNCNACCTGAGCCACATAACTNCCAAANNAAGCATGCTGTGCCACTCCTCTAGCTCGACCCTCTTTTACCCCNCANTCCCAGCCNGANAGTATTGCAACTTTCTCAAGTACTGCNCGNTGCCTNGGTTTATCTTTTAGTAACAGCAAACGGTATTGCAGGGGGTCTTTCTTTGCGAGATGGGCTAATTCATCAATGAAGCACTCGACCATAAATGCCGTATGTGAGTGGCCCACCGAGCGCCAAAAACCTATAGGAACCGGAAAATTAAACTTCACCTTTTCTACCCGTTGATGCGGAATGGCATAGGGAACTTTGACTCCACCTTCCGTAGAAATAGGCTCATTTATATGTTGAAGAAGCTTGGCCCCCAAATCGCTACTAAAATCCTTCACAGAANGGGGCAACCACTCAGGGTATATTCCAGCAAACACACCGTCCTTCGTTGCGTTGGCAATGACCGAGGTATTTACCATCTTATGAAACCAAGCCTGAGGAAAACCCTTTGAATCCAGACCGGCCTTTAAAACACTAACAGCGGGAGGACGATAGTAGTCGTGAGCCATATCATCCTCCCTAGACCAAACCACTTTCACGGGTTTGCCAAGTGCTTTANACACTTCAACAGCCTCCACCACAAAATCTTGTGTCGCGCGCCGGCCAAAACCGCCACCTAAATAAGTGCTGTGTATGGCCACTTGATCCAGCTTAAAGTTACATATTGCTGCTGCAAGCGCTTGAGCGCTGCTGGGTCCTTGGGTGGGCACCCAAACATCACAGTGATCTTTCTTAACATGCGCGGTGCAGTTCATCGGTTCCATAGTGGCGTGTGCTAAATAGGGCACACGATAAGTGGCTTGATGNGTTTGCTCAGATCGAGAAAATGATTCTTCAAAGTTTCCTACACTAAAAAGCTTACTGCCTTTTTCTTCTGAAAGTGACTGCAGCTTTTCACGTAGATTGTCTTCACCTACTCTAGCAAACTCTCCTTTACTCCATTGAACTGAAATCTTGTTAGCTGCTAGACGTGCTTGCCAATAGGAGTCAGCGACAATGGCAATACCCGTAGATATCTGAAAAACGCTCTCAACCCCGTTCATCACCTTGGCATCCTCAGCGTCGTAACTGATAACCTCGCCACCAAACCAGGGCGACCGAATAACAACGCCAACCAATAAACCAGGAAAGTCTGTGTCGAGACCGAAACGCGCACGCCCAGTTGTCTTAACTTTATTATCAAGCCTAGGAATGGGCTTGCCGATATAGCGATACTCTGANGGNAGTTTGAGNNGCACCTCTNTTGGCATTGATANNTANNGTNCTCGCNANNNTGGCNAGNTCTCCGTAATTNAAAGTCTGCANGCCATCAGGGTGNACCACNNTTCCNTCACNNGTNTGGCANGANGCNGNNTCAATNGNCCAANGNTGAGCAGCTGACTCTAACAATAAAAGTCGGGCGGTAGCACCCGCTCTTCGCATCGGTAAAAAGCTCTCAAAAATACTAGTGCTGCCACCCGTTATCATCATATAGATGGGTGGGTAATTGTAACGAGAGTGAGCCTGCGCAAACTCAACCTGCACTTCTTCCAAAATCACATCCAGCTC
>JAESQG010000265.1 GCA_016765265.1 Pseudomonadales bacterium
GTACAATCATCTACGTACAAAGTTACTACTTCTTGATACAGAAACACTCCCTATCTATAACAATATCGGTAGTGACAAAATATCCTAGATTATTTAACCTAGGACAACACTTCAAGACACCTTATTGATTTTCGGGTAGTATCCAGACAGGTCACTTATTTTTTAACTTGCGGAGTTTCACGAAAAACTGATTTTATCATTACTATGGATACTATAGAACTAACCCAGGAGCAACACGACATTTATGTATTTGCAATGGAGCAATCTCCACTCTCGGCAAATGCGAATTTAAAGAATTATCACTTCGATGAGGCAGTAACTGATGATCATGTGGTGGCGTACGCTCGCATGGGCGCTGAAGAACAGAATGCTTGGGGAATATTGGCGCTCCCTGAAATATCCACAAAGGTATTTGTTGGAATAACAGACTCAGACCCTGAAACCTACAGCGAGCTACTTGCCAGTTTTGAAGCGGAAAGCGAGGTTAATGATGCCATTGGACTTGGCCATATCGCTGCAGTAAAAAAGGATTTTTTTACTCAAGCAGGCTGGTCAGGAATACTTATGACAAGAGTATCTGACCTGGTCGATGGGTTCCCAGACAGCGAAGCCCTCAACGGTGAAATCTATGACTTCCATCTGGTTGTACCTATTACACAAGAAGAAATGATTTACGGACAACGTAACGGCGGAGAAGCGCTGATCGAAAAAATGCATCAAAACCAACGTGATTTTTTTACATTTTTCCAATCACCGATACTTGATGAAAATGTGTCGCCTAAGCCAGAAGTTGTTAAACCGAGCAATTCAAACACCCCAGATCAAAACACGCCGACTGATCTGATAACAGATAACATTGCTAGGGAAGAAGAAGCGATACCCGCTCCACCTTTGGCATTAAGCGACAAAGATTTGCCTGAATTTGAAGATCTCGCTCAACAAAAGATTGATCTAACAGATTTGGAATCGACAGCGGTGCAAAATCCCATATCAAAACAGATCGCTGGCAAGCTCGCTCAATTTTTTGACATGGACGATGAATCCGCTGCTACAGGACCTAAAGAAGAAACTTCGCAACAACAAAAAATAACTTCACATAAGTACTGGCATGTGAGCAAAAAGAACCAGGTCATTGGAGAAACCATCATCGGCACTTTATTATTAGTAGGCGGTGCCTTTTTTTCAGGTCAGTTATACAGTAGTAACTACGGTATTTTATCCATTTTTACGGCTGTCTTTTCCGTAGCGGGTTTAATCATTCTCGTTAGCGCGTTCAAAGACAGCCAAGCTCTTACCAGCTGAATTTTTAACAATTACTATAAGAAACACACTATCGGTGCTCTGTATTGGCAGGCACCAAGGATGCAAGTATGGGTATTTTCTCAAAAAATCAAGACAGCAATGAAGACAATTCGCGTGTACAATTTTCATCTGCCGATGAAAACAACCCAGGAGCAACAGCAACAATTCGAAGGGTTTTCAGCCTTGAAGATCAAAATAATCAGGAACTTTATCAGCAAGAGCAACAACAAGGGGAATCCCACGAACTCATGCAACCGTCTGATAATATCAGCCCTAATAATGCCAATACTGGTGGCTACGGCATCGATAATGCAATTGAACTAATGCGCCAAATGCCTGATGGTGATATTGGTGTCATCATCACGGTAGTTAAAAAAACCCTTGAATCGACCAATGTCCAGGTTACAGATATTATTACCGATGCTAAGAATAAGGAGGCCGATATTCGGTCGCGCACCAAACGACTTGAGGCAGAAATTCGCGACTTGGAAGAAAAAATTTCGACACGAAGCACCGAGATCGGAAACTTACAGACAAGCTTAGATGAAACCGTACAAGTGAGGGAATATCTACAAATTTCGGAGCCTGAAGGTAACGCTCCCCACAATAGTCAATCTCAAAGTTTCGATATGAGCCCATCGAAACCGAAGCACATAGAGAAAACTGCCCAGCAGGCGCAGATTGAAGAGCAAGTGGCACGGGAAGTTAATGATCTCGCGTTAGAGCCAGACTCTNCAGAATAAACGAGCCTTATAGTTAATAGTGCACTTTTNTNGGAAGTTGGCGCCGCCTAAAACGCCTTGATAATATCAATAAACTCTTGGTTATGGCTTCTTTTATAAGCAAGTTAAGCTAAACTGAACGTATCTATCTCAGAATTATGTTGGTTATCAGAAGTCCATCCTATGCCTATACAAAAAGCCTTAGTAGTTGATGACTCCAAATCAGCTAGATTCTCGATACAGAAAATGCTCCAAAAAATGAGTGTTGGAGTAGATTTCGCTATGTCTGCAGAAGAGGCAATGGCCTATCTTGGCAAAAAGGGTGCTGAGGATCAACCGGACGTTATCTTCATGGACCACCTNATGCCCGGNATGGATGGGTTTGAGGCAACCAAAGCAATCAAAGAAAACAGCGCATGGGCTACTATCCCGGTAGTAATGTGNACCTCCAAAGAAGGNAGTGAGTATTTGGAACAAGCGCTATCCTATGGCGCTATCGACATTCTACCCAAACCCGCCTCCTTAAAAGAAATATCTCGTATACTGGATCAACTTGGAGGAACACCCAACGTTAAAGTCTCACCGTCGAAAACAGACTCTACCCCTTANTCGGCCATATCAGCGAGCATGTCACGAGACGCTATTGAAAAGCTCGCTAGAGATACCGCTAACGGCGTTGCAAAACACACATTAGAGAAGTTAGTAGCGGAACGACTAAAGCAATTTCGGCGTGAGCTACTGATCGAGTGCGAAAGTGTCGCTCAAAAGAATGCAGGGGAAGCAATTAAAAAAGCGGCTGAAGAAATTCAATCCGATGTCGTTAGATTATGCAAACCACAATTAACTGAAATTGCCTCAGACGCTAGCCAAACAGAGTCAAACGCGGTTTTCGATACGCGCTTTAGCGATTTATCCAGTCAGATCATGCAGCAAGTGAACAATCAACTTGCGGAAATTCGCACGACCCTTGAAGAACCACATAAACCAGATCCAGCCTTTATGGAAGAAGTTAAAAAAATGGCGTGCTCTGTTGCGTCAGACAAGGGGGTTGAATCGGCCGAACAAGTGGCAGCAGACATCGCCACAACAACAGCCACAGACATCGCTGAATCCTTTGCAGAAAAAAAGGCAACGGAAGTTGTAGAAGTTATGCTGGCGCCTTTAGAAGACACAATCAAAAGAAGCCAGCGTAATTCAAATGTAATCTGTGCAATAGCAGTCATTNCCGCGATTGTCGTCTATTTCCTTAAATAAACAACTCGCCTAACTATTTTTAGCTAAAGAGCCTGTTTTAAAACCCCTTGCAATCTCCTGCTTAAACACTTGCATCCAGATACCATCAAACGGCGACAACCGTTTGCCTGCTATACTTTCTACACNCCCCCCTNTTTAAAAAGTAATCTGTTGTTTTTAAACATGACCCACACAAAACAAACATCTATCGTTTCAAAAATGGCGTTTTCTATTATCGTTTTAATTGCCACAGGCATGTCTATTCTCGGTCTATTCATAACCTCCTATCAAACTCAAACACTGCAAAGTCAAATGGAAGAATTTGGCAAAACAGTTGTTCAACAACTTGCTGAAATATCCATGGAACCTCTACTTTCAAAAGACACACTAGGGCTACGAGTAGTCGTCAATAGGATAATAAAAAATGATACGGTAATTGGTGCAGCTATCTATTCCGATGAGGGGGATAGACTAGCGCACTCAGGCTATCTTCCTGAACAAAACTTACAAACGATCTATGGCACTGCAAAACATCTAACAAAACGTTATTATCAATTTGAATGGTCAAGAGAAGGCGAAACGACGCAGCACTTCGCCGATACCGTNTCATTCCTCTGTCCCATAAAATATCGAAATATAACAACAGGCCATGCGTTGGTTAGCTTCAACTATCGCAATTTATATCAGGCTAAGACACACTCCATTAAAATGATTACTATCACAACGGCTTTACTCATACTCGTCACTGCCTTAATTGCATTTTCTATTAGTCGTAGAATGGCGAAACCAATTCAAGACCTAATGGAAGCGACTAAGAAAATGGATAATGGCAATTACCACTACCAAATAACCGAACGTCGTAATGACGAAATTGGCGAATTGATGAATACCTTTAATCACATGAGTCAAGGCTTGTTAGAGAAATCGCAGGTAGAGCGGGTATTTTCTCAGTTTGTTTCCTCAGATGTCGCTGAAGAAATGCTAAAAAATATTAACAAGGTAGAGCTCGGCGGAAAAAAAGTCAACGCAACCGTTCTTTTTGCTGACATCGTCGGGTTTACTAATATTTCAGAAGAATTACCACCGGAACAGGTCGCTGAAATGCTAAACGAGTGTTTCTCTTATATCGACAAAGCAGGATACTACTACCGAGGAACCATTGACAAATTCATGGGCGATTGCGCCATGGTGGTTTTTGGAGCACCAAATGAAGATATAGAACATCGATTTCACGCTATAGTATGTAGCCTTATGATTCAAAAACTAGCGGAGCTGGTCAATGAAAGACGCCTGAGCCAAGGTAAACCAGCGGTGCATCTCCGTATTGGAATTAATTCAGGAGAAATGCTAGCAGGCAATCTTGGCTCGAGGGATCGAATGCAATACACCGTTGTGGGAGATGCCGTTAACTTAGCATCCCGCCTAGCAAGTGTTGCCCAGGGAGGTGAAATAATTATCGCTGAATCATTATTAACTCACCCCGATGTGCGCGGACGACTTTCGGCAAAGCTAAAAGAATCCATACAACTAAGAGGCATCAAACACCCCGTTAATACCTATGTCGTACAAGACATAGCGATGGTATACCGATCTATACTTGAAAATAACATTCAAAAAATATTTTCAAATGAACTACAATCCACAGATACCCCGGAAGCAATTTCTTCAACATCCAAAATTAAGAACAATTCATAATCGTAGACGCCGTAAAAAAGAACGGAAAATAACTAACCATGACCAAAATCGGATGGCTTCGGACGAGTCTTTTATGTGCATCACTACTTTTTGCAGGCTGCGCTCATTATTACGCTGTTGAATCAGATCTATCTAACCGGGTTAACCGATGGAACGGAAAGAAAGCCTATGGAAAATCAATATCTACCCTTGAATTGGTTAAGCAAAGCAACGACAACTACACAGAATTACAAACTCTGCTTGAGAAAACAAAAGTCCTCGCTTCCGTCTATGAAAAACAACTATTAACAGAAGCAGATAAACTTATTCAGGGAAATCACTGGCAACAAGCTTTAAACTTATACGATAGCGGCCTCGCCAACCTCCCCAACAGCTACCCCTTTGAGCAAGCGAGAAACTCTTATTACAAGAAACGAAAACAACACACTGAAAATTTAAGACGCAAGTTGCTAATCGCGGAAGGCAGGTCACTTCCTTACAGAGCCCCCCTCATTAACGAAATCGCTAAAATCAATCCCGACAACAACGCAGCTCAAGAACGTGCCATAGCCATCACCCACCAGGTTGAAGACACCACAAAGCGTCTATTGAAGCTCGGGAAGACGGCTTTAAAGGAAAATAACAATAATTTGGCGATGGAATATCTAACCCTTGCAAATCATCTTTCACCGACCAAAGATACCGCCTCCGCATTAAAAAAAATCAACAATCGACTGGATACAATTGCGAAGAAAAAAAAACAGTTCATAGAAATAAAGCAAAAAAGTCGCGCTCGTCAATTGCTCTCTCAGTACAATGAACTCTTCGATAAAAAACACTATGCCGAAGCTAAGGAACGACTAGAACAACTGCATACCTATAGAGAAGAAACCCCAGATATTAGTCAGCTAGAGATAAAATTAGAGCAAGCCATAATGAAAGAAATACAGTCTAGCATTGAACAGGGACAACGATACTACAGCAAAGGCCAGTTTGAAGAGGCCTACCATACTTGGCGGGAATCTCTCAGCCTGTCCCCTAATAATGCAGCTCTGCTTGCCCATATAGAAAGAGTTCAGCGTGTGCTGGAATCTCTGCGTCGCCTAAACAACACAGGACAAACTTTAGAATTTCCTGCCGAATGATTTAAATCGCCTTGTCTGCAACATACTCTCGCAAGAAGTTTCGAAATTTACTGGTATCCGTGGCAAACTTTAGACCGGTTTGATGCACTCCTCCTTTACCCAGCGCCGCATAAGTCACCACACCCACAACCACAATGTTCAATTTTTTGGTGTGATGAACAGCCAGAATTTCCATATAAAGATTTGCACCTACGGAAAACGGGGAGTCAGTCTCAAGCATCACTCCACCCAAGGACACATTTATAGTTTTCGCCATGAACTGTTTTTTTTCAGCATTAACAATCCGCACCTTCCAAGAACAAGGTGCTCTAGGGTCCTTTCGTCGGCTCTTCGGATCAACCCACTCACCCATCCAAGAAACTGCCTTTTATTGAATAGCCCAATTTAGCTAACTCCACTGCATCTCCCACAAAATCTGATCGTTAACTTATCCAGTATAGCCGATTAGAAATGAGCACCTTTTATTTACCAAAGAAAAATCCCAACCTTAATCTACCTAGATCACAGTAGTGTCTAAACCACGATGTACGTTTAAGGCACTGATGAGACAGACCTACTAAACAAAAAAACGGGCGTCCCAACGTTCTCACTTACTATAATCACTCCACTCCCGTCGCGAGAGTAACTTGCCGACTCTGCCTGCTCCATTAATGGAAAGGATATTTTTTTAGGCAATCGCGTCACTGCTAGGCGCCAACTATCGCTGTCATTACTATATATATAAGCTTGTTTATAAGTCAGTAGCAACATTTCAGACCCGTCTTCATTGATGTCCATGGCAGTGGGTTGAGCGCCATAAACACCGACAATAGGGCGCTCCCGCATATCTTCAATGGTAGGGTTGGGAATATGATTGATTTCAGCAATACGCCTCACAACCACGCTCCCTACGGTTGATGTTAATCTGAGGGGTGCCTCATATAATACTGGCGGTTTAGTCCGCTTCGAGATCAGTAAAACGCGTTTTCTCTTGGCATCAACAGCAACCGCTTCGCAATCTCTAGGCCCGTCCTCAAAGCGCAATTTGATAGTTGCTATGGGGCTTAGCGATATAGTCCTGGGTGGCTGGGCCTGTGGTGCTTCCGATGAGCCAAATAAAGAGTGCTCTACTATGTTTGGCTCCTTGAAAACATGCAGCGCAATGTCATGGCGTTTTGACCGGTTGTCACCGACATCTGCTATCAAAAGATAAGAAACTCCATCTAAGATAAAACTCGACAGATCTTCCCAATCACGATTAACAACCCCCTTGATCTTTACCGACAGTTTTAGAGCACCCGTACTATCAATTAAGTAAAGTCGCTCCGGATTTCCGCCATCATTTAGCACCCAGTAACGATCATCCATATTTCGAGAGGGCGCAATGCCACTAACTTCATTTAACTTTTTACTTTTTAACGCTCCCGAGATCACCATCGGTTTGAACGGTGCTAATTCCAGGTTATCCCCGAGCATGTAACTATCTGCTGCCTCCACGGGCATAACCAAAGCCATAAGACACAGCACAAAAATGACATTAGACCAGATCCCTCCCAACTGTTTCCATTGAATATTCAATAACACAAATCTGTCCCCCTAAGCTAACTCAAAAGCAAAAAATCAAGTTGAAGGTACTAACCGTAATCCAACCGTTGATCACTACAAAGTCATGAGTACTTTTTAGAGACTTATTGAATGACGCGATCTATCGATTGGTAGAGAAGAGAAGTGGACACTGCTGCTTAGTGACTAAGGCTTGATCCCTCATAAATTCTAGCTGCAATCGTTCGCCCGGCCTTAAATCAAAAGTGCCTTTAGTTGAACCGCTGGGATATATACCGCCTTTTGACTCCTTATAGCATTTCACGGTCACCCTATA
Organism: Pseudomonadales bacterium; assembly: GCA_016765265.1. Taxonomy (GTDB): domain Bacteria; phylum Pseudomonadota; class Gammaproteobacteria; order Pseudomonadales; family DC-out160; genus DC-out160. Next base: position 7,935 of record JAESQG010000265.1, read on the forward strand.
GCGATTTGATTCTACATCTATATAATTTTTTCGGTAATCTGCGGGTGTGATGGCTGAGGGAGAACCGCCTACTCTAATCACCTCACTCACTTTAGCCGTCATATCATGCCTAATGTCTTCTGTGCTCAGCACGATTCGAGATTGATTGGTTTTGTAGGAGGGGGCACTTGAACAGCTGCTAAACAAACCTGACACTATTGCCAGCATACTCAAGCTTAATACACCACTTTTCGGTAAATTTTTGCCCATGCCCTCCCCCCTCGACTGGATCGATTTAGGCCAATATCATTTACATCCAATTAATAGTAGCGTATTTCCATAAAAATAGGCCGAGTTCATCGTTTGAGCTAATTTATTTAAACGATTCTCCCACTTTTGCAGATAGGCACTGGAGTAGCGAAGGATATGGACCGCTTTTACATCTCAGTAGAGAATTCGTAGTCCATCAATTTACTGGGTTCTTGAATCATGTAACCTTGGAATAAATCAATGCCGAAGCGACACAAGGCGACTAATTGACGGGGATCTTCAATGCATGAGGCCAACATCTTTATTTGATGCTGCGCAGCTACACTGCATATGTAAGTTAATCGATTCTGCTTCTCATAGTCATGATCAATATCTTCAAATAGCGAAGGGGACAGTTTGAGATAATCCAACTTAAAGCTCTTCAATAGATCTAGACCTTGAGGCATATTTCCAAAATTAGAAATTTCCAACCGACAACCCAAAATGTGAAGTTTAGAAAAGAAAGGTTTTACGGCCTGAGAGTGCCTAATAACATCCTGCTCTTCCAAACCAAAAATACATTGTTCCGAGCGCACTTCATATTTAGACAGTAGTAGCTCAAGCCAGGGAATAAACTTAACATCGTTAGCCGTATCGATGGACAATTTTAAAAACAGCCGTGGATACGAGCCGCGCTCTGTGTGCCCGCTTAATTCTTTTATAGCCGCATGCACGACCCAGCGATCGATGTAGCGGCTCATATCGTGCTCGCGTGCCGCATTGACATATTCGAAAGGCTCTACTTCATTACCTTCAACATCCAGCAAACGAAGTAACACATCATATCGCTCCAAATCCTCAATCGCCAAACTCGCAATAGGCTGGAACAATAAAAATAATCGTTGTTCGTCAATGGCTTCTTGTAAAAAACGCAGCTCCTTACGACTCGCCTGTTGGCGTTCATCCTTTTCCTTTAGTTCACTATTCCATTCAACTCGATTTCCACCTGCGCGTAGAGCCATTTTTGAGGCCGTTATGGCATTATCCATCGCCAGCTCAAAGGCTTCATTCTCTATCTGGCAAACACCCACACTCACAGTCACGTGATAACCAGAATCGATAGTGTCCAAGGAATAATCCGAAATCTTACTGCAAAGGGCCTGACAATAAAGATCTAACTCTCGCAACCGCTCAGGCTTATAGAGCACTATAAATCCAGAATCAGAAAATCTTGCGCTGATATCATCTGGCTCCAAATGCTGAACAATAAGCTGTGCGATCTGCTGCCGCAATACTCTAAAACGAGAATCGCCGAATTTTTCTAATATCTGTTTCGCTTGATCAATTCCAACATGTAAAAGAGCGAAATAGGCCCGTCCTTGGGACTCCTTTAACTTCCGACGTACCTGATGCTCAAAATAGGGTAGGCTATAAAGCTGGGTATCCAAATCAAAGCGTGAATCAAATATGCGCTCCGCGAGATCCCGTCTATAAGGACGCAATCTCGCCTCTACCAAACCCGCTAAGTCACTTACTTGCAACGGATAGGAGATAAAATCGTTTATGCCCTCTTTGGCCAGATCCACATAAAATTTTTGTTGGTGTTCGGCCGCCAATACAATAATTTTACAGTCCTCTGTCAATTTTTCATGTCTTAACAATCGTACCATTTGAACGGGATTAACATTGCGTTTAGCAATATTCAAAATTATCAAATCTGGCAGCGAGTCTCGTGCCGCAAAAATCGCTTTGTTGTAGTCAGCAAGCCACTGAACCTCAAACCCCGCTTTGGACAAACCTTTTTTATAAGTTTTTGCACTCTCTGGATCTTGATCAACCAGCAATACCCTATTTATCCCTAGATTATCCAGTAGATTCTTCTCGTCGGCTAAGTCAAATATTTTGCAGACTAACGCGGACATACTAATGGGTTTTAGCATGAACCCATCTGCCCCCATCTTCACAGCCACCGTTCTTGCGTTCATATTTTCATTTTGCGCTGTCACTATTAACGGTATAGCAATAGAGCGGTACTCCCGTATCTGCTGCAACCTCTCAAACCCTTGGGCCCGCCCGCCCTGATTTTGAAAATCAATATCCGCCACTATGATGTCGGGAACATTCGCCCGTACCGCTACACCCATATCCGCTAAATACTGATAGGTATGGACATCAAAACCCACTATTGACAAGTGCTTAGCCAAGCCACTGGCCGCCACATAATCGGGATCATATATGTAAACCAATGACTTAGTTACTTTATCGGGCTCAGTTTTTGGCATTAGTAGCTGGCCCGCTTGACTAGCCTCATTCTTACAAACCTTGCCTAAAGCATTGAGCTTCAATTCAATCACTTCTTCAATTTCAGGATGTGATAAAGCATGGCTACCCAAGAGTATAAGCAAATCTAACTCGATCTCTTTGGATATGCAGCAACCTTTTCAACGCCGTATTCAGTACTCTTGGCATAAAGCTGAGAGAGTAATCGGGTGAAATACTTTAGGGTATAAACGGGAAAAGAAAGATCTTGTATAGATTGCCACTGCTTTAAAAGCTCATCGCCCAGGATTCCAAGTCGACGATAATAAGCCCATTTATTAGCCTCTGGAGAAAGCACAAGAGACTCCTCCCCAGTGAACTTGGTAAATGCGTTTTCCAAAATACTACCCGAGCGCGGCTCAACCAGCACATCACCAGATGTCTGGTACTCTTCAGCACCTTCTTTTTTTTCTTTGACCAGTGTGGGCATTATTCTGCTAACTCTTCCCTGGGTGCCTATATGCGGATTTTTTGCATATTAAATAAGCAAAACCATAAACAAAGACTTCATTTACGGTTCAGAGCTTCAATTTTACACCAATTTGAGGCAGAGGTTTTCTGAAAATGGTAAGCAATTACCTATATATTGGGAATTAGTCCTCATCGTGATCTCAGTCAGCGATAAAAGACTATTTTTTAATCTATAAAAACAGCCCTCTCTCGTTAACGAATAATATTTACTCAGAACAGAGTGCCTCACTAATGGAAGGTCATTCCTCTAACTAATCCGACAAATACTCCCTTAACCGTCAGCCCACCTGAGTCCAGTAATACTGATTCAGGCGCAGATTGTTGTTGAGCCAAGCGATAGCACCCGTTAATCATTTTCAACCCCTTTATCGATGAACTTTTGTCTAACTTGGCCAGCACGATATCGCCTGGTAGATTTCGACTCGCTTTTTTTACTGCAATCAAATCACCGTCCATTACCCCAATTTCCTGCATGCTATCACCGCACACTTTTAATAAATACGCCGGTTTCGTACCCTCAAAAAACGGTGGATGGGTGGTTGAGTTTTCTCGGTTTTGACTTAACGAAATTATATCCATTTTTCGGCTCCGTTTATTTTGTCACTATCATTCCAATTTAATATCATTCCAATTTAATATCATTTAATACTGCTGTATTTAAATACTGTGTCTGAACGAGCATTCCTGAAAACACAAAAGTTCACGACTTGCACAAACATCAAAAACAAGATACTGTATGTGCTTACAGCATTAGTGTAGCACTGTATATAACCACAGGTCCAGATTTAAAGTGCTACAATTTAGAAAACTTTGATTCTTCAGATTTTTAGATTCAATGCCTGCGCTGAGGAGACAATAATTAACCGATGTCCGCGATGATTGAACAACGGAAAATTATACATATTGACTGTGACTGTTTCTATGCCGCCATAGAAATGCGAGATGACCCCTCCCTAAAAAATTTAGCCATTGCCGTTGGCGGCTCATCTGATCGCAGAGGCGTCATATCCACATGCAATTATACGGCTCGGGCATTCGGCGTTCGTTCTGCCATGGCAACCGGTTACGCCCTTAGGATTTGTCCGCAGCTGATTCTTATTCCTCACCACTTCAATAAGTACAAAGAAGCGTCCCAGAAAATGAATCGAATTTTTCAAGATTATACGGATTTAATTGAGCCAATCTCTTTAGATGAGGCCTTTTTAGATGTCTCTGAATCAGCACATTGCAAAGGATCAGCAACTCTCATTGCGAGAGAAATTCGCCAACGAATAGAAAAAGAAATTGGCATCACCGCCAGTGCCGGTATTGCTCCTAACAAATTTCTCGCTAAAATCGCCAGCGACTGGGAAAAGCCCAATGGAGAATTTGTTATCTTACCCAACGAAATAGACGATTTTGTTAAAAAACTACCCGTAAAAAAACTGTTTGGAGTAGGTAAAGTAACTACCCAAAAATTGAAAAACTTGGGTATAACACACTGCAGCGACTTACATCAACACGACCGATACGAACTCACTAAAAAGTTTGGTCGCTTTGGTGACAGGCTATATCAACTCTCCAGGGGCATTGACCATCGCCGGGTGAACACCAGTCGAACCCGAAAATCGATTAGCATTGAGCACACTTACCCGAATGATTTACCGACACTTGAAAATTGTATTAATGAAATTCCTCGACTGTATCTTTCATTCCAGGAAAGGCAGAAAAAATCACATTCAACCTCGCATATTCACAAAGCATTTGTGAAGGTCAAATTTGCCGACTTTTCTATTACTACAATAGAGCGAAGAGCTGACTGCCCCAGCCTTGAAGCCTACCAAGATTTGCTAAAAGAAGCCTACCACCGGGTGGGACAGCCTGTTCGATTATTGGGAATTGGCGTTCGATTTAAGGAAACTCAGTGGCTGGGCGAGTTCACTCAGTTAGAACTTCTCGCCCCTTAAGCTCCTTGATAAACACCTCGACTCAGTACTCACGTCGGCTTTGTTCCATATTTGGGATGTTATGTACCTATGGCTCAATCTATCTATTTGAATGGAACAATCATACACTAACAAGAGCATAAAGTAGTCGAATACAAATCCAGTCATAAAGGCTTCTGATTAAAAGACTTATTTTTAAGCATTTTTATATATATAGGTAGGTGACGATGAGTAGCAGCAATATTCCAGTATCAGATGATCAATTTCCTTCAACTACAATAACCTTTGACGCTTATAATGGAATGAAAATAGTCGCCGACGTGTGGGGCAATCCCGATGATAGGCCCATCCTGTTTGCTCATGGCGGTGGGCAAACACGCCATGCGTGGCGAGGATCAGCAAAAACGATCGCCCAAAAGGGTTGGTATTCGATAGCGATCGATATGAGAGGCCACGGCGATAGCGATTGGGATAAAAATGGCGACTATCAGATGGGAAGCTTCGCCAAGGATATTATAAAAATATCCAAACAGCTAAAGAAAAAACCGGTACTCGTCGGTGCTTCACTAGGGGGCCTTTCCGGCATACTAGCGGAAAGTGACAGTAATGAGTCCATATTTTCAGCTCTTATCCTGGTGGATATTACACCGAAGATGGATCAGAAGGGCGTCACCAAAATAGTGTCCTTTATGAATGACAAATTAGAAGAAGGCTTCGGTTCCATTGAGGAAGCCGCTGATGCCATCGCAAGATACAACCCCACACGCGCCCGTCCAAAAAATAATGATGGCCTCGCTAAAAACCTGCGCCTACATGACGATGGCCGCTATCGTTGGCATTGGGATCCTAAATTTATGATGGGAAATAAACGCCCGCGCTCGGACAATTATGCCGATAGAATAATAGGTGCCACAGAATCTTTAACACTCCCCACATTGTTAGTACGTGGACAAATGAGTGATCTAGTAACTGAAGAGCATGCACAGGACTTTCTAAGAATGGTCCCTCATGCGAAATATACCAACGTGAAAGATGCCGGACATATGATCGCCGGAGATAAAAACGATGTCTTTACAGCAGCGGTAATCGATTTTTTAGAAGCTTAAAAGTCAGAAACAAAATCACAGTATTGGATTGAGATAAATACCTCGCAATCAGATCATTTCCTCTTCAGTATCCACCATTAGCATGATGATAATGATCACCGTGCTAATGGTAACCACCAGCACTTTCCCATCCTCATCAAATAAAAAATCGACTAACAATTCAATTCTCTTAAAAAAAGGGAATAATCCATCATCGATCATTTCACGATAGATACCCACAGATAACTACAGAAAACAAACAGTAGACGGCTAAAGTATGAGTATATTCGACCAAGATACCCAGATTGAAAAAACCGATCAACCGCACCTTTATCATGCCCAGCTCAGTAAGCGTTGGGCTAACCGAGATATTTGCAATGGCGGCTACGTCATGGCAATAGCCGCGAAAGCAATGGCTGATATCTTACCCCACCCCGACCCACTTTCTATCACCGGGTACTATCTTGACAAAACCGAACCTGGCCTCACGGACATACATGTTGAATCTATAAGGGAGGGAAAAAACGTTTCCACGGCCTCCGCTAAAGTCCTTCAAGGCGGTACTGAGCGTGTTCGTCTCATCGCATCCTACACCGATATAGACAAACCCAGCGGTGAGACCTTTCTAGAAGAAGAGCCCCCCACTCCTCTCGCCATAGAACAATGTCAACTGTTCTTAGAACCCAAGGTGGAAGCCTATAGCCGCATCGATTTGTACCTGCCACCCAACTTCAAAGAAAATAGAGGGCAAGCGGGGAACAAATCAGAACTTATCGGCTGGGTCAAATTCAAAGAGGGAGGTGAGCCGGACCTATTTTCATTAATGTTTTTTGCTGATGCTCTACCACCGGTAGTGTTTAATCGCACCGGTCCAGTGGGTTGGGTGCCCACCATCGAACTAACAATCCATTTACGAGCAAAACCCAAACCAGGGGTGCTAAAATTTCGCCTCAAAACTCGTTACTTAAGCAATGGCACTTTAGAAGAAGATGGCGATATTTGGGATTCAGAAGGCAACCTTGTGGCCCTCTCGCGACAAATGGCTAAATTTAGATTACCTCCAAACAAAAAGAAATAAGGCGGCATGAACAAAGCCAACACTATTAACAAGAAAAGGATTTTCGATCTGCTAAGCGGTTTGATCCTCTGCCTGTGTATCTCCAGCTGCGGTGAAACAGATGATCTAGATCAAATTAAAAATAAAATAAATAGACTGCAAACGGCAGTTGAAGAAGAGAAACCAGAGGACTTTATCGACATTCTAGATAAAGGTTTTTTAGGTAACGAACATCTGACTAAAGTCCTCATAAAAAAATACCTCATCCTAAACCTCATAAGACACAGCAATATTGAGGTGCGTATTTCTCATACTGATATCGTCATTAATAAATCCGACCCCTCTCTCGCTAGCGTTACTATAAAAGTGCTACTCACTGGAGGGAAAGGTCTAGTGCCGGAGCAAGGTCGTCTAATGGAGATTAAAAGCCAATGGGTCAAATATAATAATGAATGGATGGTGAAAATCGCTCACTGGGACCGCTAGTACCGGCATTACATGATACAAAATCACATATACTCTCCAGAAAAAGACATCATCGGAATACATCGCTAAAATAGCGCTCATTGGAGCTATAGAGATAATCAATGCGCCACACAGCATCCGCAAATAAACCCACCGCTGACCCCGAGGCGGATATTAGGCGCAAGCCCGACCAAGGACAGTTCGCACTCTTTAGGCAAAGACGATTCTTACCTTTCTTTCTGACCCAATTCCTGGGGGCCTTCAATGATAATATTTTTAAAAACTCACTTATTTTACTTTTGACCTTTGGTACTTTAATCAACGCTGATGAAAAACTTAGCCTTTACACCAACGCAGCTGCATTACTTTTTATATTGCCGTTTTTTTTATTTTCCGCCACTGCAGGGCAGATTGCCGATAAGTTTGAAAAGTCCGCACTCATTAGAAAAATAAAATTATTTGAAATCTTAATAATGATTTTAGCCACTGCTGCATTCTATATGGAAAGCGTGACTGCGCTTATGGCAGTGCTGTTCTTAATGGGTGCCCAGTCTAGCTTCTTCGGTCCCGTAAAATATAGCATCATCCCTCAGCACCTACATGCCAATGAACTGGTAGGGGGTAATGCGTTAGTAGAAAGCGGCACTTTTTTAGCAATTCTTGTAGGCACGATATTCGCAGGAATATTACAAAGCTTCGATACGCCCTTACTTTATATATCCTTGGCAGTCATTGGATTTTCAATTTTGGGGTACTACACCAGCCGAGCCATACCCACAGCCCCTGCAGTAGCCCCAGAGTTAAAAATCAATTGGAACTTGATTTCTCAAACCATAAACACCATCTCGTTCACGAGAGAAAAGAAACCTGTTTTTATTTCTATAATGGGGATATCTTGGTTTTGGTTTCTTGGCGCGGCCTATTTAACTCAATTTCCTGAATATTCAAAGACACTGTTAGGTGGTGATGACGGTGTTGTGATTCTATTGTTAACCACTTTTTCTATGGGCATTGGCGCCGGCTCACTATTATGCGAAAAGCTATCGGGCCACAAAGTTGAATTGGGGCTCGTGCCATTAGGGTCAATCGGCTTAACCGTATTTGGTATCGATTTAGGACTTCAAACGCCTCCACCTATCGCCGATGAGTTGCGCTCAATCACAGAATTTCTTCTCATGGATAACGCAATCCACACACTCATGGATATGGCATGTATTGGGCTATTCGGTGGATTTTATATTGTCCCTCTTTATGCAATGATCCAAGAAAGATCCGATCCCGCCGTTAGATCACGAATTATCGCGGGCAATAATATTTTTAATGCTCTCTTTATGGTCGCCTCCGCTGCCACTGGATTCTTCTTGCTTGGATTTGCCGGTTTAAGCATTCCAGAATTTTTCCTCACCATCGCTATCATGAATCTCGTATTCGCAATATTTATATACGCCCAAGTCCCCGAATTCCCCGCACGCTTTATTATGTGGCTACTCGCACACACCCTATACCGACTACGTCATATCAATTTATATCATATTCCTGCAAAAGGTCCTGCCATATTAGTATGCAATCCAGTTAGCTACGTGGATACATTACTTATTGGTAGTGTCTGTCGCCGCCCCGTAAGGTTTGTTATGCTCAAACCAATTTACGATCTGCCTACACTCAATTTTGTCTTACGTACTGGAAAAGCACCACCTGTCACCTCCACAAAAGCCTATGATCAAATATCTGCGGCATTGAAAAACGATGAATTAATCTGCGTATTTTCTGAGGAGAATCTCACTACCAACGGTGAGATTGATGATTTCAATGACCGCATTCATAAAATCATTAAAAGAGACTCGGTACCTATTTTACCAATGGCATTATGTGGAGAGGGTAAAACACTGACAGCTAGACCTTGGCGATTGGCGTTAAAGGTAGTTCTAGTGATTGGTGAATGTCTCAATCCCGAAGAGGTGACCGTTGATAAAATTAGGTTTGAAATACAGGCACTTCAAAAAAGCAGTGCCTAGTAACCAGTAAATTACCATAGTGACCAAAGACAATGTAAAGCTATGTAAGTCATCGTATCAAAGCGTATCCTAGCGATAACTAAAATCATATGATCCTTAATTATTTACCATTCCACAAACAAGACTTTGGTAATAAGAAACGGCAACACAATAACCTCTAATCGCACAATAGCCAACTGCATAACTATCAAGATCCATTTCATTAATAACTTGGTCGTAAATATTGGCGTCAGGTCACAAACATACGAATTGTAACCATAATTATTGCTATTCCAGAACTAGATCAAAGTTTATTTCACTTGTCCTAGCTATTATCAGTCTTACTATACGGTCAGAACCAAATAAAAATAATAACCGACACTCTTAATCGACACTCTTAATCGAATAAAGAAGCTGACGTTAAACAGGATTAACAAAACGAGGATTTTTTAGTGAGTGCATTACTAAATAGCGTGCTTTTGGAGTCAGAAGTAAATTCACTAAACTCCAACCCCGTCATAGCTAAACTACCGACAATGGGAAAAAACAAATCAATTCATTCAAATAACACCTCCTCTTACCGGCCCATTACAGAAAAAGACCTAGACCTAGAACTTCTGTCCATTATTCCATTGCCACAACACGAAAGGCCCCTAAAAAGGTCTCTTTATTTGGCAGCACCATTAATAATATTACTTCCCATCCTATACCTTTTTATCATCATTGCCTCTATCGCAATGTTATCTTGGCACGCTCAAGAAAATATCATTTTTCTCACTCAGAAAAATACGTTTCTTTATGAAAGTCTCTATGCACTACTCTATTTTTCACCCATTATAATCGGTATTTTCGTTATTTTTATTCTGGCAAAACCTCTTTTCAGTAATGCTGAAAACCACTTCAACAGTTCCATAATAGTCAACAAAAATAATTCATTATTTCTGAGTTACATCAATAAAATCGCTGACAAAATCGGCGCACCTAACCCAATTCAGGTGCGCCTTACACTGGAACCAATAATAGAGCTTTCAGTCATTGATGGTTTTACCGGCCTACATAAAAATCAATTTAGACTATCCATCGGTTTACCTATAATAGCGCAAGTGAATAGCCAACAACTCACTAGCCTAATCACTAGAGAGTTTGCTTTTTACGGAGGTCATACTAGCAAAAGAGCTATCTGGGTCATTAGAAGCATTCGTCGTTGGTTCTACCGCGCATCAACACAACCAGATTCATTCGATATCCTGTTAAAAAACCTAAAGAAAACCCACAAAGCAAAATTATCACAGTGGCTTCTAACAGAAGCACAATCTATCGCTAATCTTACTCAAAAAACACTTAACGTTTTTTCTCGTCTGGCCAACTGGATCGCCCGTCCGCTATTGCATAAACTCTACTTTCGCGCCGACGATATCAACAATGCTTTCTGCGGTATTGATGCCGTCAGAAAGGGCGAAGCTCATCTTCATTTTCTTGAATGTGGATTTGAACGCTTCCAGAAAACACTTAAATCCTTGGATGTAGCTAGCGACAAAGATCTGGTAAGAACCATTGTCAATCATGCAAAAGACGTAGCGAATGAGCAAAACAAGTTAGCTGGCGATCCTCGCACAAGAACAACCCCTAACGATGTCGATGTACCGCGCTGGAATTCAAGAATAAAACGGCTAGAGTCGAGTGACACGTCCGTATTATATCAACAAAAATATCCTGCTAAATGCTTACTCCCTAACTTCCAGGCTCTCAGCTTGAACATAACTACGGACTTTTACAACACCAGATACAGCATTACCTCCTGCCCAACTGATCTCAACCCTGGTGCGTTGAATGGAAATCCTCCGCCGTGTAAAACAGAAAAGACACTCATGGTTGACTATTTCAACCATCTATTTCGCCATGACAACGTGTTAACGCCTAACTGGCTGCAGGAAGGTTATGAATCATCACTCACCATAAAGCGCGATTTACAAATTGCCATATGCCAACTACGACAAGCCATACCTGATTGGAAGAAAACAATTGAATCCTTGGATTACATCAACCGATCCATTAAAGAAAAACAACTTTCGGAAGAAAAAGCGATTCCAAAATCAAATGAAAAACAGCAGTTAATGTTGGAAATAGAAAATCTTGAACAGACACAAAGAGGATTATGGGTGGAACGCTCGACAATGGACAACATACTCAACCGAAGACTCAGCCTTGGAATAAGCTACTACGTCTCGCTAATCAACAAAGAGAAGAGAAATCATTTCTCCGAGGCTATGACTATCCTTAGCATGCTTAAAGAGATACAACCTCACCTACAGTCACTTAGCACTAATGGCCACTTATTGGAACAACAACTGCGCATCCCCGAAGAAAAAATGGATTTGCGTCTAAATGCTCAATTAAAGACGCGTTCCGTTAATTGCAGGAAGTCAATTTCAAGCATACAGGAGACCCTCGACGCGTACTCTCAAAACGAGTTATTAGACCCGCTTACAGCAAGCATCAAGGAACTTAAAAGCAAAAGCCGTAAACAAGACCCTATCACTCTACTCAATTCATCACGCAGCACTTTAGAGGCATTCCGAGATCTATACGCCAACGTCATCACAGAAATCGTGCAAGCTTGCACCCTCTCAGAGCGTAAATTGAACGTGGCCCCCCTAAAAGTCGCACAGGCCAAGTCAACCGTCTAAATCGATCGTCTAAATCAATACATAATTGCGCAGAAATATCTGCGTGTTGACCGACCACAGAACCGGGCCTATAGCGAATAGATCTGCGTTCGCTATTTTCCTTCCCGTTTGATCCTGAGAAATTCAAAACCAATAACCCGCGAACCTAAATATCCAATGTATCAAAGAAAAATAGTTTAAAACGAGGATTTAGTTGAGCACGGTATTTTTTGGTTCTATATCCTATGCGTGTACTTGGGCTATAGGTCAAAGTAGTTTTCTAAATATAGTTATCTAAGGTATCATCAATCAGTCCCCTGTTTCGGGTCACATTATAATTACAAATTTATTATTTTAGTTATTGATAAACCTATGAATTATTTCACTTTACCTCTCTTCACTTATTTCAGGTCAACATTCACAATTGCATTAGCAGTCCATTTTCTCTCTGCCTGCGGTGGTGGAGGCGGCAACGTTCCCTGCCAAGGAACGCTGCAAGGCCTTAATGACAGCTGCGGTCAAAATTCAATAAGCATTAGCGGTACCATTCAAATAAGTGAAAATTCCTTTATCGATTCCGATGTTAACGATTCTAGTAATCCTTATCAGTCAAATAGTAGCTTCGCCCTGGCACAAACCCTTAGCAATCCTGCAACCTTGGGCGGCCATGTCAACGTCGCCCTTCAAGGCAATAGCACAGGCCAAACCTATATCTCTGGCGATACCTCCGACTTTTACGAAGTGGCGCTAAGAGAGAATCAAAAAATCTTCTTGTCTATCGCTGACAATCGAGATGCAGACCAACAGAATGACTCAAACCCCAACGACCTTAATCTCTATCTCTATAATCTTAGCCACACTGAGGTTGATAACTCACTGGGAAGTGGCTTCACCGAAAGTGTAACGGCGATCACTGATGGGATTTATTTTGTTGAAGTGCGAGTCGCTTCGGGCTCCGCCAACTATCTACTCAGCATATCCAGTACTATAAATAGCGGCCTTACGAACCCTACAGCATTACAACATTTTAAGAGTGATCGCTTAAGTACTTATGACAATTTTAAACCAGGCGAAATTTTAGTAAGATACAAAGACACTGTCGCACCCCAAAATCATCAAAGTGTTTCTGCGCTATCCCTTCATTCCCTTGGATTAAAAGACATCACGCCTGGCCGCAGACAACAACGAAAATTAAAACTTCAACTCAATCCTGGGATAACACCCCAACTGTCAAAAAACTCGAGATTAAACACCGATGAAACTAAACTTCTCAAAACAAAAACTATTGAAGCTATTAAGGCTCTGCGCCGAAGACCGGATGTGGAGTATGCTGAACCAAATTATATTTATACAATAAATGCAGTACCCAATGATAATTATTATTCNCTCCAATGGCANCACCCCATNATCAATCTACCTGCAGCNTGGGATATCACCANTGGCAACGAANACATTATCGTCGCGGTAATCGATACCGGAATTCTTTCATCCCACCCNGATATTTCACNTAACCTCATGGCGGGTTACGATTTTATTAGCGATGCNACCATTNCTCAAGATGGCGATGGTATCGACAACAACCCAGACGATCCCGGCGACAGGGAGAATTCGGAGGTTAATAGCAGTTTTCATGGGACCCATGTGGCTGGTATTGTAGCCGCTGTAGGCAACAACACCATAGGCATCACGGGTGTTGCTTGGCAAACAACAATTATGCCATTGAGNGCNNTGGGCGTCGGTGGTGGATTAGTTGATGACCTTGCCCAAGCAATCCTTTATGCCGCTAAGCTTGAAAACGACTCCGGCACCACTCCNTTGAAAAGAGCTGATATTATCAATCTCAGTTTAGGCAGTCCGGACCAATCTTCCGTTGTCTCAAATGCCCTCAACTTGGCCCGGGCGGCAGGGGTTACCATCGTCGCTGGGTCCGGAAATTNGGGCTCCAATGATCTTTTTTTCCCTGCTTCNAATGAGGGTGTGATCTCTGTGGGCGCNGTAGACATGCAAAAAAACGTCACCAGCTATTCCAATTTCGGCAGCACCGTCGATGTCGTTGCCCCAGGCGGNGATCTNNCTCGTGATAGAGATGGTGACTCTAANCTCGACGGTGTATTAAGCCTATTAGGAGAACACAAAAACAATGTCATTTCTAATACCTATGGGCATTACGAAGGCACCTCAATGGCTGCACCCCATGTTGCCGGTGTTATTGCTCTCATGCTATCTGTTAAACAGCTTACCCCTAATCAAATAGACAATCTCTTAAGCGCCGGAGACCTGACTGATGACCTAGGCGACACCGGTCGTGATGACCAGTATGGATACGGCCTGATCAACGCCTTTAAGGCAGTGATTGCGGCACAAGGGCAAAACATTAACGATCAAACACCTCACTTACAAATTTTTCCTTCCACCATAGATATGGGATCGACCAACTCGACCAGCTTTTTTTATGTGGTCAACAGTGGAGGTGGAACTCTCGCCATTTCATCAGTACTGACAAATCCAAATGATACTTGGCTGACCGTGGCTGCGCCAAACGACAGTGATTTAGGAGAATATGCTCTAATCGTCGACCGCAATGAGTTAGAAGAAAACCTTTATACNAGTTCCNTTACCATAGCTGCCAGCAACGGCGACATAAAAACTATCACTGTGCAGATGCAGGTATCCAATAGTCAAGTGCCAACAAACACGGGCACTCATTATATTTTATTAATCGACCCGAAAATATCTGAACAAGAAGCTGTTACACAATTGGCTGCTACTGCTGTAAACGGTCAATATCATTTTTCTTTTGATAACGTTACCCCGGGTGATTACACACTTATAGCAGGTTCAGATAGAGATTCAGACGGTTTTATTTGTGGTTCCGGTAGCCTTGAGTCCTGCGGGAAATATCCGACCTATTCGAGGCCTGAGCTTGTCACCATCACCAAGAGTACTGACAACTTGAACTTCTCCACCAACTATAAAGACACGCTAGCAACCTCATCGCTATCCTCCCAGCAAAATAACCGTTCTTTTCACTTGGNTTCAGCGTTCCCAGTCCAATCAGTATCCAGCGATAAACTAACACATTAATTTACTGCCCATTATGACATTGCTCTTCCCAGTTTGGCTAATCGCCAAAAACATACCTTTGAGTTATTACTAAAATTCAGCAGACTTCCCCCTACAACATTCTTTGGACCACCTATACTCATCTGAGGTCCGATCGAAAGTCTAGCCTTAACCCGTCAACAAAATAGTCGAAATATCATGAAAGAATTTTCCGAGTATCTAAAAGAAATGGTAGATAAAGAGGGGTCCGATCTATTTCTTTCCACGGGGGCACCCGTCAGTGCANAAATCTACGGTAAACTCGTTCCCTTAGATACCGAGCGACTTCCTCCTGGTGTAGTATCCGACATCGCNGACACCATTATGGATNAGGAGCAGAAACAACAGTTTGAAATAAAACCGGAAATGAATTTAGCTATTTCNCTTTCGGGTATTGGCCGATTTCGTGTAAATATATTTAAACAACGGCATCAAGTCGCTATCGTNGCGCGCGCGATTAAAACAGANATCCCTACTTTTCAATCGCTCAACCTTCCGGTAGTTTTATCCAAACTAATCATGCAAAAGCGGGGCCTGATTTTATTTGTCGGAGGTACAGGCTCAGGAAAATCGACCTCACTTGCCTCCCTAATTGACTACCGTAATAGTAACAGCTACGGGCATATCGTTACGATAGAAGATCCCGTGGAATTTTTACATCCCCATAAAAAAAGCATCGTCAATCAACGAGAAGTGGGGGTGGACACCGATAGCTATGAGGATGCTCTTGAAAATGCTTTGCGCCAGGCTCCTGATGTAATACTCATTGGAGAAATCCGATCTCGAGAGACCATGGAACATGCCATCGCTTTTGCAGAAACAGGGCATCTTTGTATTTCTACTTTACATGCGAACAATGCTAACCAAGCCGTGGACCGCATTATTAATTTTTTCCCAGAAGAGAGACACAAGCAATTATTCTTGGACTTATCGCTAAATTTACGCGGCATAATTTCCCAGAGATTAGTACCCACTATCGACAATAAACGCGCAGCAGCAGTGGAGATATTACTAAGTTCTCCTCGAATACAAGATTTAATAAAAAACGGAAAAGTAGATGCTATCAAAGAGGTGATGCAAAAATCAGAAGCTCAAGGTATGCAAACCTTCGATACCGCGCTTTACAATCTCTACAAGAGCGGTCAAATTTCTTTGGATGAAACGCTAAAAAATGCAGACTCTAAAAACAANTTACGCTTAAAAATAAGCTTAGATAACAACCCAAACAGTAAAGAACAACAACCCCCACCTAAGCAGACCTCTGCTGCTCGAGTGACACCCACGAACAACAAACCCAACACTAGAGCCAGCGGCATAGCAAAAGCCCCTGCCTCTGCCTCACTCTCATCTCTGTCTCTTGAACCCATCGAAACGAAAGAGGAAGACGAAGAATAACTCGAACGTTGGCCTGAATAATACTTAGAAAGGAAAAGATTTCACCGTCACTTCGGGGATGGACTTAACCTGCTCGGCATAAACCTCTGGATCATAGGAAACCGGATTATCATCAAAATAAACCTGGACACCCATATAGTACATAGTCTCCATAGGAATATTCTCTATAAGATAGCCGAAATTGGGTAACTGCCCCACATAACGTTCAGGCTTATTTTTTAATTTCGCATCATCTTGATATACCAAACTTACCGGCGTCTGATCTGATTCTTGTAAATCTAAGGATGTCAAAATTTGAAAGTTATAGGGAGAGCGCAGTAGCAACCAAGTATGGTTTTTATCGACGCCATTATCGATAAGCAAAGATTCATTGCGCGATAAAAAACCGTCCACTTGGGCAGGTTGACTGGGCAACAGAGCAGTATAAAGTTGGCTACCTTTAAGATCATTGGCATCTAATGACACACTGATTTTCGGGTCTCGAAATAAATAGGGTATAACTTTGGGAGTCTTGGTGCGTGAAATTGCGTGGATGTGACGTCGGTAATGAAGAAGTTGAACCTGAATTTTCATCACTGGAATTTTGGCAATGACGATCGAAGTTTTCAGCTGCACGACACTTCGAATGGGACCATCCACATAGCCCAATAACTTCGCTTTTAAGTTTCTATTCGTTAAAGTTAGGCTCGCCATATTCAGCAGGATGCGGCCACTTATTCGGAGTTTTAGCGTATCCAAAATGGAGCCTTGGTTAGGCCCCTCATAAGTGTTGTAGCTGAGATTTGTCCATTCGAGAAGATTTTTTTTATTCACCGACAGCTTATAATAATCTGATTCATTGAGTCCCGTTTCAGGATCATAACGAATATAATCTATCGAAGACCGCATAGGGTTATCCAAGAGTAAATAGACATACCGAATACCCGTCGTATCATTTACCTTTATCTCCGCGAGTAATTCACCTTTTTCCAAAATCGATAAGTCCTGGCTCATCGATTCTGGCATTTGCTCACCAGCGTCCTCCAACATAAATAAAAGTCGATCATCCCCATCATATTTCCCTAACTCTCCCATAAGCGGTACTCGTGCTTTGGCGAAATAGACTGCTCCTTCTACATTATACTCATCGATTTGAAAGGGAATCGGCTTTAACTGTTGATCAACAAAAACAGCGATGGAATAGCGATTTTTTTCTAATCCACCCCTCATTCGAACCAATTTGGCTGACACTTCAACCACCTTTTGACGAAGAGCCTTCGACTGCGCATTGGTTTTATTTATCACGGAAGTGTTCGCTGCAGCAGNGTCNGTCAGGTAAAGCAAAACACATCCAGCGGCCACAACTAACAACATGACCTCGGCTAATTTGTCTATTAAAGCAATATGCTTCATCTTAATATTTGGACAGACCCAATTCGTCATATATTCCCTAAACTCGTTATTCATACAAAACTTGATGACACCGCCGCATGTAACAAGGCGAGACCATACTGATAGAGACTCGGTCATGCAAGCTAAGAATTGCCACTGGGTAGGTGAATTTACAACAATGTTTGTGCCTTTTGACAAATATACTCAGTGAATTCTATATGCATCAAAATACATCAAAAAAAGCGACTACTGCNAGATTTTTGACGCGTTCCGTCACTTTAATCAATTCTCGGACCTTGCGAGCAAGAAACGTACACCTATCCACCCTGCGGGCTCCGCCCTTAATACCTTTTCCGCCC
Source organism: Pseudomonadales bacterium (assembly GCA_016765265.1). Classification (GTDB taxonomy): domain Bacteria; phylum Pseudomonadota; class Gammaproteobacteria; order Pseudomonadales; family DC-out160; genus DC-out160. Next base: position 26,372 of record JAESQG010000265.1, read on the forward strand.
TTAATACCTTTTCCGCCCTTCAATACCTTTGTTAACCACTTTGACCGGCGCAAGCAACCTGCCAAATCAGCATACACCAAAGAAAACTGACAGCTAAGCCCAGCTCTCACCTGAAAACAGGCACCTAGATATGCATGTTATTGCGTTTACATCGCAAACATAGATGTATGCTTAGTAAAAGGCAACCGACTTACCGCAAGTAGAACAGAGATGTGGAGGAAGGCAATACATTTGTCGGATATTTGTAGGCTTCTATATTAAAAATCACAAAGATTAGAAATCAAAAAATTTAGAAACCAAAAAGGGCCTCGCANAATTATCGAANCCCTTGTTGCGCTGTATTAACGGGTTTTCTTAAAACTAGGAATCCCTGGGGATTATTTTGATTTCTACACGACGATTCTGCTCACGACCAGCAGAGGTATCATTTGTTGCTATCGGTGAGCTTTCACCCCAGCCCTCAGCTCTAACTCGATTTGACGCAATAGATTGACTCATTAAATAATTTGCTACGCTTTGCGCTCGTTTCTGCGAAAGCGTCATATTAAAACTTTCACTACCCGTGCTGTCGGTGTGACCCGTTACCTTAACATTAGTTTTTCCAAATTCTTTGAAAACGTCAGCAACCGAATTTAATACAGCATAGAAATTGGATTGCACATCTGAACTATTGGTGGCAAAGGTAAGGTTTCCCGGCATATTCAAACTAATTTGATCTCCCACTCGGGTAACGCTTACGCCGGTACCTTGCAGACGAGCTCGTAATTTTTTCTCTTGGTTATCCATATAGAAGCCCGCTCCGCCTCCCACAGCAGCTCCGATTAAAGCACCTTTTTTCCGATCACTTTTGCTAGATACCGCCGCACCAAGAATAGCACCTGAAACTGCACCAATGATTGCCTTACT
>JAESQG010000266.1 GCA_016765265.1 Pseudomonadales bacterium
AAAACCCGTTTTCGGTAAGTTCAATGTTTCTTTATATTCACTCATGGATAATCGCCGTTATTTATCGGTGTGTATCTGAACCGAAGTTTACTGATTGCTTATCTGAAATGTGACTGATTAAAGCTTACGTTTTTATTGAAGATGAAATATCTTCTTTCCTACCGCAATATCATTTTGAATAGCTTCCTTTAGGGACTCTAAGCCGTCAAACTTTTCTTCTTCTCTTATTTTTTTCACGAAGCTCACATTAATGTTTTGCCCGTATATATCTTCGTTGAAGTCAAGCAAATGCACCTCCAACCTTTCATCCTTGCCACCCACAGTGGGTCTATTGCCAATGCTAGCCATGCCCGGAAGTGGCTTATCTGCAATCCCGGAAACTTCCACCGCAAAGACGCCCTTAAGTGGTGAGCGCTGTCTTCCGAGCAAAACGTTCGCCGTCGGCACACCAATGGTTCTTCCAATTTTATCGCCGTGCACCACCCGACCGCTAATATAAAAGGGATGGCCCAACAAGTTGTCTACTAGTTCAAAGTTGCTGTCACGAAGCGCGCTTCTAATTCGCGTGCTACTCACTCTTTCCGATAGGAATTTTGTCGTTTTTGTGTTGACCACATCGAAACCGTGTTCCAGCCCCTGCGCCNCTAAAAAGTCAAAGTCACCCCTGCGATCGCTGCCAAAATGGAAATCATCTCCCACTACCAAAAAACGAACTCCCATGCCATTCAATAAGATGTCATCTACNAACTTTTTCGCACTCAATNATCGAAAGGTTTCGTTAAATCGAACACAGAGAACTCTGTCCACACNATACTTGGCTAAACCCTCCAATTTGTCTCGAAACCGCATAATGCGAGCAGGCACTGATCCCGTGGCAAAATATTCACTGGGTTGAGGTTCAAACAATAGAACTGCCGACGGTAACCCTAGTTCTTTGGACTTTTCTGCCACCTGAGCAATGATACTTTGATGACCTCGATGTACCCCATCAAAATTACCAATTGTAGCCACACAACCGTGATGACGTGTCTTTAAATTGTGTATCCCTCTAATTAACTCCATAGCTCCAATCACCCATCATCGCCATAGGACCTTGACGGCCCTTCCCAAGAAACCGACGAATTATATCGGAAGTTGGCCCATTGCTCATCAGCTTGTTTTGTTACGGCTACATTTCAACCACTCGCAGCCTGACTTATCTCAACCCGAATCTCAGACTGTTCTAAATTGGCGTAATCGAACACCCAATATTAGCAANACNGCGAAATAGAGTCCTCCNCCCGAAGCCACCAGTATCGCCAACCCCCCTGCTCTCTCCCACGCCGTTGAATTAAACCAATTATCCATGTCAGGATACAACACTACCAATACTACACTCATGGCAGCCAATGCGGAGACCAACTGGAGCCCGTAACGAAGCCATCCTCCATCACTTTTGTAGATACCCGCTTTTTTGAGCCCCCAAAACAACAGGCCTGCATTAAGTAAGGCTGAGATGGAGGTGGCCAGCGCCAAGCCTGCGTGCGCCAGGGGCCAAATGAGTATCAAATTCAACCCCATATTAATTATCATCGTTTTTATCGCAATTTTTACCGGCGTTTTTGTATCCTGGCGAGCGAAATAACCGGGCGCCAACACCTTAATTAACATAAAGGCCAACAAACCTCCTGCGTAGGCGCGCAGACTCAAGGCGGACATGACGACATCTTGCTGACCAAACTCACCGTACTGAAATAACGTCGACAAAATAGGTTCCGCCAATATAAATAGTGCAAAAGTAGCGGGTAATCCCAATAGCAAAACAGTTCGAAAGGCCCAATCCAGGGTAGAGGAATAATGGTCCATATCNTCGTCAGCATGCTTCTGAGACAAACTTGGCAAAATAACGGTGCCAATGGCGATTCCAAATACGCCCAATGGCAACTCCATTAATCGATCTGAAAAATAAAGCCATGATACGCTACCCGTCTGTAAAAATGAGGCTAACACGGTGTCCAATAATAAATTGATTTGGCTCACTGACACCCCGAAAAGTGCTGGGATCATCAGTCGAACAATCTTCTGAACACCTTCATCTTGCCAATCCCACTTAGGCTTGGGTACCAAATGCAGCTTCGCCAGAAAGGGTAATTGCCACAGAAATTGTAATATCCCCGCAGCTAACACCGCCCATCCTAGCGCCATAACCGGCTGATCCAGGCTTTTAGAGAACATAACGGTGGCGCCTATCAGGCAAATATTGAGTATCACTGGGGCAAAGGCTGGTGGAGCAAAAGAGCCGTAACTATTTAAAATCGACCCACAAAATGCTACTAGAGACATGAGAAACAGATAGGGGAAGGTAATTTGTAGCAAATCTCCAGCAAGGGCTAGCTTTTCACCTCCCTCATACCATCCTGGTGCAAATAAAATTATCAACCAAGGAGCCAACACTACGGCAAGTCCACTAATGCTAAAAGTAATCAGCCCCAGTACCCCGGCGACCCGATCTACCAGCTGCTTCACTTCTTCCAAGCTGTTCTTTGCTTTGTATTCCGATAGCACCGGAACAAATGCCTGGGCAAACGCACCCTCACCGAAAAGCCTGCGTAAAAAATTAGGCACTTTAAACGCTATAAAAAAAGCATCTGCGCTGGAACTCGCTCCAAAATAATGCGCGACGACAACATCTCGAATCAACCCCATAACTCGAGACAACATGGTCATTGCGCTCACAATGCCGGCGGACTTCAGTAGACTTTTTTTCTGCAAGGACTTCTGTTCTACGGAAGCAACAGGAGGGGGCTGAGGTTTTGATTCCATTAGAAAATAGTAGATTAAACCCCTAATTTAGAAAGAATGGCTCAAGGTGGGCCAGGATGGTAGCTAAGCTATAGGCTATTAGCTAGTAGATATTCCACGGCAAACCCGTTTTCAGCGGCTATACTGCTAATCACCAATGTAAAAGGGCAATTTAGGTTGACAAACCGCCTGTCAAACTGAATAATCGCGCCTCTTTTCGTTTTCATCGAATAGGCTATCGAAAAACTTCATCTAGGAGCACTAACATTGGCTAATACCAAGCAAGCAAAAAAACGAGCGTCACAGGCTGAAGTACGTCGCGTTCGAAATGCCAGCCAACGCTCCATGGTACGTACTTACATTAAGAAAGTAGTTGCGGCCATCGAGTCTGGCAATAAAGAAGCAGCTAACGCAGCATTCAAAGAAGCTGTACCGGTCATCGATCGCATGGCAGACAAAGGAATTATGCACAAAAATAAGGCTGCCCGTCATAAGAGTCGCTTAAATGCGCAAGTGAAAGCCCTGGCTTAAACTGACATTCAAAAAGAAAACAACAAACCGGCGTATATCTATATCTACAGACTTACGCCGGTTTTTTTATGCACACACCGTCTGCGCTGCTCTAAAACACTACCAAATTATCCCGGTGTATCAATTCCTCTTGATCAATGTATCCGAGAATAGCCTCGATCTTATCACTACCCATGCCAGCAATCTTTTGCGCTTCATTAGCATCATAGTTCACCATTCCACAGGCCACTCTTTC
>JAESQG010000267.1 GCA_016765265.1 Pseudomonadales bacterium
TAGTCCTAATAACTTGCAATTAGCGGCGGCAATATTGATTTTCGGTGTCGGTGCCGGAGGAGTGTCACCCCTAAGAAGCGTCGTCATTAGCAAAGCCTATGGGCGTATGAAAGTCGCGAGTGCTGCTGGATTACTACGTCTATTCACCTTGCCTTTAGTCATTTTGGGGGCGCCCCTAGCAGGATGGATATACGATACACAAGGGGCATATCAAAATGCGTTTTATATTCTCTTGTTTAGCCTGTGTTTAAGTGCGACGTTTACCCTAATGTTGAAGTTGGAAGATGTGGATAAGATCAATTACATGCGTTAATCAACTCAATAGATGATGGGCTACTCATGTTTTTGTTCCACAAATTGAATGCCCAAGTACTTTTGCGCCAATGACGATGGGATGGCAAAATTAATGCCCGCGATGCAATTTCCTAGACTCTTTATATAAGCACGCTTACGATAATTAATGCCTGCTAATAAGAAGTGCACGCGCGCATGGGAGAGGGCCTCCGGGTGGTATTTAATGTGCATTTGTTTCGCGAGTTCATGAGCTTCATTATAATCCCCAGCTTGAAATTTACTTCTTATTACTGCTAAGTCTTGTTTAAATTCAGACATTCTGTTGCCCTCTTTGTTGAGCTTAACCGATTTCCCTAAATGAAGACTAGTTGCAGGCTACTACTCAAACCCTTAATTGTAAACACTTAAGTAGAGGCTTAGCGGTTCTTGTTTATAAATAGGACGTGTTTATAAAAAGGACGGACTGACTAGTTTATAAATAGAGAATGGTTTGTAAGATATTAATTGTTTAAATCTCTATGCGCTGAGACGGGGTTATGATAAACCTATTCGCTGACTTCAACCCCAATTATTTTGGCGTTTATAACTTGAAAATGGAGGCATCATGCCTGGTATATTAGATTTTGCTAGTTCGTTTGTGGGTTCACTATTGGCTGAAGGCCGGGGGGTAATGGCAATAAAAAACCCTAACCGACCTGAGCTGCCCCTGGAATTGTATGACATGGAAGGCAGCCCTTTTTGTAGGGTCGTCAGAGAGGTTATGACACAGCTGGATTTGAACGTGATTATCTACCCGTGCCCAAAAAATGGTACTCGGTTTAGACCGATGGTAGAGGAATTGGGAGGAAAGCAGCAATTCCCATTTTTAGTCGATCCCAACACAAATCAGCAGATGTATGAATCTCACGATATCATCGCTTACTTGTATGATCACTATGGCGACGGAAAGTCAGTGTCAAAATTGGCCACTAAAGCTATTCGGACACCAGCCTCTATTGCTATTAGTATTGTGCGATTATTTAAAGGGATAAAAGTACGTGAATCAAAGCAGCCTGAAAAACCATTGATCTTGTATAGCTTTGAATCCAGCCCGTTTGCTCGATTTGTAAGAGAGTCCCTTTGTGAGCATGAACTGCCGTATTTATTATTAAATGTAGGTCGAACAGAATGGCAAGATTATGTTCCACCACCGGTTCGTGAACGTTTATTATCAAATTTTAGACCCAATCATAAGAATCGACTGGAGCTCACTGAACGATCCGGGAATGTGACAGTGCCCTACCTTATCGATCCCAATACAGATGTTGAAATGGGCGAGTCAGCTGACATTCTAGAGTATCTAGATCATAACTATGCGATTTGATTAGAGCAGGGGTAGTTTAATTAAATAGGATGGCTTGATTAGTACACAGGGCCGCCGTTCAATAATAAGGAGTCTAGCGGATTTCTTATTATTGAATCTCCCCAGACTCATATCACCAATCTTTTTTCGAAACGTCCCAACTTCGCGCAAGATAGATAAACGGNGTATCGATNAGCGCGATGATGACTTTAAAAACATATTTCGCCATGGCCAGCTGAATAGCCGTATCCAGGTCAACGACTCCCCACCACACAATAAGGCAGTACATAGTGGTATCTACCAGCTGTGAAAGCATGGTGGATACGTTATTTCGCAACCAAAGATGCTTACCTTTGGTTTTGGTTTTAATCGCATGAAATATCCACACATCGAAAGTTTGACTGATCAGGTACGCCAGTAGCGAGCCCAGCACAAAACGCGGGGTGAATTCGAATAAGGTAGACATGGCTTGGTGAATACTATTAGCGAAATCCGCGGTCTTTGGATTACTTGAAGGAGCAAATTTCAAACTTAGTGAAATCATAACAATGATGATGACACTGACGGCAAACCCTAGAAGTACAGCACGGTTTGCCTCCCGGCGACCATAGCGTTCGCTCAATAAGTCAGTTGCNAAATAAATNCCCGAATAGAGNATGACCCCAACGCTGGTTTGCATACCCATCACTTCGGTGAGCTTAGGGCCTTGAAGATTAGCGAGCAATAAACTGAGGACCACACTGGCATACAGACCCTGTTTGCCAAAGAGCCGAAACAGCAGTATCGCGAAACCGAGGTCTACGCATAAGGTGAATAACCAGAGCGCTGTTTGCTGACCCAAAAAAAATTCCATCTATTTCCTTGAGCGGTCAGTGTTCCCCAATACTACTGATGCACAAGTGTTAACTCCTACATAAAGGCGTAGATACTGGGCCGACGCTTTCACCTAGAANCGATTTGCTAATTTCGCAGAGGTTGAGATTATTCGTTGATAAGCGGTAGGCATCATGCGCTGTAAAAAATCAATGNCAATAGCATCCTTGCCAATTAGGACTCGTCGCTTATTGTGTGTGATCCCCTTTATGATAGCTAATGCAGCGTCCTGAGCAGTAGTCATCGCCAANTTATCAAAGTTTGAGATCATGGCATCCGTATCAACGGGGATAAGATCTACATCTCGGATTCGGGCAGTCTTAGCGATATTCGTTTTAATGCCACCAGGGTGTATGGTTGTGCAGCTAATATTGCTGCCACTTATTTCTAATTCCTGTCTTAAAGACTCGGTGAAACCCCTNACTGCAAACTTGGCGGCGTTATAAGCGGATTGCGTGGGTACGCTCACAATACCGAAAAGGCTGGAGATATTAACAATATGTCCCTCTCCGGCTTCTTGAATATAAGGTAAAAAGGCTTTTGTGCCGTACACCACGCCCCAAAAATTAATACCCATCAACCATTCGAAATCTTCGTAGGTCATGTCCTCAACCGTAGCACCGAGGCCCACCCCTGCGTTATTGACAATAACATTCACACCATCAAACTCTTTCGCTACAGTAGCTGCCCAGTCCTCCATCGCNTTTCTGTCTGCGACATCTAGTACTTGAGAGGTGACCACGGCACCCATGGATTGAAGTGTCTTTACCGTGTCCTTCANCCCGTCTTCATTTATATCAGAGATGGCAATATGGCAACCTTCTCTTGCTAATTCTATAGCCAATGCTTGACCTATACCCGAACCACCACCGGTAATTGCAGCCGTTCTATTGGTTAATTCTTTCATNGTAACTCCTCGGTTAGTTCTTTATTTATAGGTGTATTTGGATCGAAATNTCCAGAACTGGGCCTAGGGTAAAGCCTGTTGCTCAAGTAAGCCACATCTTTTCCCTAAAACTTGGTTGGTAATCTNGGGTGCTGANCAACAGACAAGATGGTGTACTTAGGTTGTCATCAGCTNGCTTTATTNNGTGTCTAGAGTTTCCTCGATGAAGGCTGTACCGCGTATTTCCACGCCTTACGAGTTCCGCAGCAAGGATCTGCCCGATTGTTATGCATTTTGTAATTGCTTTGGCTGAAGCTACGAGGGTTACGTGGTTAGTTTCTTTTAATTGAG
>JAESQG010000268.1 GCA_016765265.1 Pseudomonadales bacterium
AAAGTGGCGTTTTATTGAAGGTGAGATCGTTAATGAGCGAAATGAGGAATGGATAATCCATTGGAAACCTTTTTAAAAACATCGTCCAGTCAAAACGGGGATCGCCGTTTCCACCTTTAGTATTCGTTTTCCTAGCGTTACCCCTTCAAATCCCAGCGCGATTAATTTACTCACTTCATAATCGGTAAACCCGCCTTCTGGACCGATAGCGATAGTCGCAGGTGTAGGGATGGCGGCGGGACACTGGGTTTTCGCTTCTGGATGGGCGACAAAGCAATTTCTATCCTGAAGAATGTGGGGTAGCTCATCTTCAACAAAGGGTTTAAATAACCGTTTCAAATGGACGGCAGGCAAAATGGTATCAATGCTTTGTTCCAGACCTTCTAATAAATAATGGTTGAGCTTTTTAGTATCGAGTGCAGGAGATTTCCAGTAACTCTTATCTACTTTATAGCTATTAATGATGTAAAACGTCTTGATGCCTAAAGAGGTGGCTTCTCTAAAAATTCGTTTCAGCATTTTAGGTCTGGGCAAAGCTATGATGAGTACTACATCCAGTGGTTTGGGCGGCTGTTCAATGAGCGGGCCCAGTTCAATTTCAACGCAGTGTTCTGTAAAGCAGCTAATAACACCAGATCCCATAAGTCCGTTAATTTCACCGACTCTCAATCGATTGCCCGGAGTGAAGTCAGGAGCCGAGTTGTTCTGTAGACGTTTTTTTAAATGTTGTAACCGATAATCAGAGACTCGTATCTCGTTGTGGGATATTTTGTCGATTTCTGAAAATAACAAGATGTTCAATGGAGTCGACTATCCGTTTATTACCATTTAGATGAATTTATTTTGAGCCTAAGAGTATAGTGTATCATTAGTTGATTGAAATTTAATGTGGAGGTGTTGGCAATGAAGGTAATGATTGATTTGTGCATTGTGCCTTTGGGCGTGGGAGTGTCTGTTTCTTCCTATGTGGCAGAATGTGTCAAAATTCTGGAAGCGGCAGGTTTATCAACTCAGCTGCATGCTTATGGGACCAATGTTGAAGGCGATTGGGATGAGGTTTTTGCAGCGGTCAAACAATGCCACGCAAGGGTTCATGAAATGGGAGCGCCTAGGATAACGACATCTTTGCGAGTGGGTACTAGAACAGATAGGGTCCAGTCAATGGAGGATAAAGTACGCAGTGTTGAAGACAAATTAAAACCGAAGGTCTAAGTTGTTTAGGGCAGGGGTATACATAGCTATTAGCCGCAGTTATTGACCACAGTTAAAGTTTATTGTTATTGTTATAACTGGCGCATTACATATAGTGATTAGCTTGACTGTTTTAGCTAATAAACCAAAGATTAATTTTAGTATTTGATATTAAGTGAAAACTTAGCAAGACTATAAAAGAGAGGTATTTTTGCCCCAACTGTCGACTAATAGAATTGCGAAGTCACACCTGCAATCGTTTTAAATTGAGATAATTACATGGCTACATTAGCTGAAGAGCTGAAAGTATTGCAAGGGCATGAAATGTCGCATATGCCTGAAGATGTTTTAAAGCGCATTGCCTCTATCACCAAAGAGTTAATCGCCGGCGAGATCGAAAAAAACGCCTTGGGTATTGGTGACCCATTTCCAGATTTTGAATTAAGCAATACAGATGGCGAAGTTGTCACTATCCCTTCGCTGTTAGAGAAGGCTGATGCGGTGGTGATTAATTTCTATCACGGCCAATGGTGTCCATTTTGTAACTATGAAATTAATGCTTATCAGCAGGTGATGTCCAAGATTAGAGCGTTGCGGGCCACCTTTGTGGGTATCTCTCCTCAGCTACCGGATCATGCCTTTAGCCCTAGGGAAAAACGTAGATTAAATTTCGATGTTTTATTTGATAAAAGTAACGAGTTAGCGAAGCGTTTAGGCATTGTGTTTGAGTTAAAAGGACCTCTCAAAGACGTATACTCAGAGTTTGGATACGATATTCCGGAATGTAATGGAGACGATACCTGGCAATTACCGATCTCGTCCACTTATATTGTGAATAAATCCGGTGACATCGCCCAATGCTTTGTTGATGCGGATTACGTGCACAGAACGGATCCTCAGCAGGTTTTGCGTATCCTGGAACTAATGATGAAGGGACGACATTAGGGCGCTGTGGCAATCACAATGGCGCGCTTGGGCGCAGGATGACCTTCGATAGTTTTAGCGTTATCATTTGGATCTAGAAAATCACTGAGTGACTGTCCTAAAATCCAATCTGTTTTACGCTGTTCTTCAAAGCTAGTGTCGGCAACATTAGCTATCTTAATAGAGAGAAAACCACAACGTTTTAACCATGCACATAGAGTCTTTACGCTTGGTATAAACCATACGTTGCGCATTTTACCGTAAGTGGTTTCCGGCGTTAAGCAGTAGCCTTCACTCCCGTCCACTACTAAGGTTTCTAAAACCACTTCACCTCCTGGCCGCAGACTGTGCCGTAATTCCATAATATGGTCGATAGGAGAGCGGCGATGGTACAGTACACCCATAGAAAACACGGTATCGAATATCTTCATCTGCTGAGGCAATTGATCCATGGCCAAAGGAAGAAAATAAAAAGCGGGATCTTTTATAAAATGGCAGACAGTCAAATATTGCATCATGAAAAACTGACTGGGATCGATTCCCAAAACAAAACCAGCACCTTCGCCTAGCATGCGCCAACAATGGTATCCGTTACCGCAACCCACATCTAAAACTAGGCGATCTTGCAGTGGGCTAATATGGTGGATTAGTCTGTCCCATTTCATGTCGGATCGCCACTCTGTATCAATCTCGATCCCGAATAACTCGAAGGGTCCCTTGCGCCAGGGTTTGAATCGTTTGAGTTGATTTTCTAAAGTGCTTAGTTGGTTGGCGGAAAGAAGCTCGGGGGCATCGATTTTAATTGTTGAATGTTTTAGATCAATACTTTTAGCGGTGAGTTCAGGGTATTCAGCAATCCACTCACTCCATTTTGTTAATTCACCATGCCGATTTTTATGAAAATTTCGTTCTAAGGACTCTTCAAGTGCGGGTGCCCATTTGCTCAGTGCAGATTCATTGATTG
>JAESQG010000269.1 GCA_016765265.1 Pseudomonadales bacterium
TGGCCGATTAATATGATGGGGAGTTTATTTATCGGTAATGAACATTACAGTGAAACCGAGTATTTGGGCAAGTATTTGTTAGGCACGCGATTGAGTGTGTCATATCAAAAAGTACGTCATCATTTTACCTTCAATGTAGTCTTACAACAGGCACTGCATGAAGAAGAAGATCCTTCTTTTATTAATACCCGTGAAGACACCTTTATGAACATGGCTTTTCTATGGAGTTGGATCTTGGATGATGCGTTAGTCATGACAACCAAGATCGAGTACACCGACAATCACTCAAACCTACAGCTGTATGATTATGATCGGATTCAAACCCAGATTGGTATCGAATACCGTTTTTAGCTTGGCAACCAAGGGGCTGTTTTTCTTCCTGACCGTTTCTTTGGGATTAGTTTTTTGCATCCCCCTGTCTTTGGCGACTATGCCTCTAGATAACGAACAAGAGTCTGTGGCAGTTAACGTCCCAGTGGGTTTTGTCATTGTGGCTAGAGGAAGGGTGCATGCAGCAGGTTCTGATGAGGTTCAGCGAAAACTAAAACGGCGTTCTAAAATTTATGCTGGCGACACTATTTCCACTTCCGATTCGGCGAAAGTGCAAATTAAATTTTCTGACGGTTCTATTATTGCGTTGCGTGAGGGGAGCTCCTTACGCGTAGATGAATTCGAGTTTGATCCTGCGGGTAACAATGAGAAAGGTTTTTTTACCTTATTACAAGGCGGATTCCGAGCAATTTCAGGTTCTATCGGTAAAAAGAATGTCGCCGATTATCGTGTTAATACACCCCTGGCGACGATTGGTATCAGGGGTACAGTCTATGATGCTGTATTGGCTGATGGTTTGGTTATTGGTGTTTGGAAAGGGGGAGTTAACATTGAGAATGAAGGGGGTTCTTTAGATCTAGGGCGCGGCACTGATTTTAATTATTGCGTGGTCAATGCCATAGACGAAGCGCCCACAGGCTTGTTAAAAGCTCCTGCTATTTTGGTTAACACCTCTTTCAGTCTTAGTGATGATGAAGAGGAAAGCGAAGAAGAGTCTCAGGAAGAAAGCGACGGTAGCGTGAACAATGAAGGTGATGAGAATGAAAGCGACGACGAGAGCAGGGAAGAGAGAAGGGGTGAACGAGAAGAGGGAGAAAACCCAGACGCCGAAAATTCAGAAGGTGAACAAGAGCAACAGCCCGAAAATGCGCAGCGACAAGAACCCTCCGATGGCGAGGCAGATGGAAGGCACCGAATTGCGCGAGCTAAAAGGGCTGCAGGTAATGGACGAGGAGATGGTCCAAAGATTAATCGAGGTGTTATTTCGGGGCTTTTTCAAGATTTTGTAGATTTTCTTCCTGAGAATTTTGATATTGATGTCTTTGAAACTTTATTGGAAGAAGAGTTCCTAGCCGATGCCGGTTTGGACGGGTTTAGCGGTATCAGTCCAACTATCCTCACAGATCAAGAGCTGGCAACCGTGGATCGGCTAGGGTTGGCCGTATTCGGAAGACGGCCGGTTGCCCTAGAGGGCGGAGGATTTAAAGCATTTTTTAGCGGCGCCGCATCGGATGGCAGTGCTGGCAGTCCTTTCTTTTTGGATAAAAGTGTTTTTCCGTCCAGCGATACATTTCAAACGTCGATTCCCAATTTCGTGCTGAAACCTAATGGAAGTCCTTTTCAAATACTAGGAAATACAAATTCACTTGCTCAACCGCCATCAGTTACCTTTGGACTTTGGAACGCCTCAGCTGCGACGCCTGCCTTACTCTTTCCTGATATGTTAGATAGCGGGACGCGAGTGAATGTAGAAAATACGGTGTATTGGTTAACGGCGCTGCCCATGAATATGGCTCAACTAGGTGGCATTAATGGATTGGTGAATTATAACATTACTGATTTTTTTGCGGGTAGCTCTAGCATAGGGAATATACTAGAGTTGGAGCTGGTAGTGCGTGTCGATTTTGCCAGCCCCAGTAATTTGGTCAATGGCTATATGGGCATTGCCACGGGGGCACCCTTTGGGCAACAGCAAGATAACTTCGTTGATTTTTGGGATATCTTTTTCACCGGTACTTTGGAGGGAGGCGTGCTTAACGTGCAATTGGATCCTATGTCAGAGCGAAATGAAGCGGGTGGAGTGGTGGGAGGTCTTACGGGCATTGTTACCGGCGCGGGAGAGGGGTATTTGGCGGGCGGTTTCCGGTTTTGGCAGCTTGATGCGATGAGTCAAAACCTCGAGTGGGTGTCCGGTATTTATGGTGTGGCGCAGGGGGAAACCAGAGTCACCGATGCGGAAATTACCGCAGTGAAGGACGCCAACCGTATTGCGCTACTGACTATCGACTCCGCGAGACAGTTTGGATTCACCGATCCCATTGCCGGTCAGGACTTCGCGATATTTGGTGGCCTGTCAGATTCATCCGGCACCTCGCCAACAATTTTAGGACTCAAGTTTGGGCCAGACGACATCGGCTTTGATATAGTGGGGCTAGGCCATGTGATTAACCCGTCTAACGGCGCCACACTTGACGCCAACAATCTGCCGTCGGTTGACAATACCGGGTTTTCCGTTCTACTCGATTTGCCGCCCGGTTTTAACTACGGTGTTTGGGACGGGAATATTAACCCCGTAAATTTCCAAGTTAATCCTTTAGACAATACCGACATTATAGCGGTAGACGCCCCCATATTTTGGTTGTCTGTCCCGAACGCCAATAGCGCGGCATTGACTGCGGCCACCGGTATAGTGGTTTATGATAATGTGCTGTTGTTGGATGGTAATGGAACTGCCGGTCCTTTAATTGGAGAGCATTCGGTGTTTGGTCTAGGTGTAGATTTTAGCAGCGGGCAGGTTGTGAAAGGGTTTATCGAATTATGGAATGGTGATCAAACCAACCAACAGCTCTGGGTGATCGATGATCTTCAGGGGGAAGTAACGCCTAGCGGCTTTGTGGAATTATGGCCAAGCGGTATGGGGGTGAACACGTATACGTGCATCAACTTCATGAACTGTCAGCAGGATTCAGGAGCTTATGCGGAAGTAGCAGCAACGCTTACGGATGATGGCTTGGCTTCGTTGTCGGGCGTGTTTAAGTTCGTATCCTTAGCCGATTCTTCACAGTATCTCAGTGGTATTTTTTCCCTCTATCATGAAACCCGATTTCCTCAATCACTAGCGCAGTTTACTAGCGAAGGCATTCTGGTGATGCAAGGTGAGACTAACTTGGGGCTAACTCGGTTTGGTGATTCTAGGGACGTCGAGGTATTTAATCCAGCCGCCTATCGCCAGTATTCAACAGGGGGGCAATTGCAAGACTTAGTGCTTCGAGAACACGATGTGTATCCTTTCGGCACGGTATTTAACATGGGCAGTGCCTCAATGGTCAATGTTGGAAGTGATAGCGCATCCGTTGGCTCGCGCGTTGATTGGGGAGCATGGGATGCCTCTTTTAGCACCCCTTCAGAAGTGCTTCTGAACCCTGCCGATAGTACGGATAAAATTAATGTGGAAGTACCCTCTTACTGGATTGTAGGTACACTTACCGATCCGGATGTTATTCAAAGCAGGACCGGTAGCATTTCCTATACCCAGATGCGCGGTTTCGCGGGCAGCATCTTCAACATCCCACTAGATAGTCTGTCTGCGAATATGAATGTGGATTTTACCAACGCAACATTCTCTGGAAATGTGTCTGCATCGGCGAGCTCGAGTACGCTTGGAATAAATTTTTCCGGGGATTTGTTTGACTCGCATTTAGATTTTAATACAGTGGCCGGGACACTCAACTCTCAGTCAGCCAATGTGGATATCTCTGCTTCATTCGTGGGGGATGCTGCTCAAGGGATTATTGGAGGGTTTAAGGTGTCGGATCAGCTGAGTAGTATCAATACGGGGGAAGGTGTTTTCTTGGTAACACAGTAGGCTAGAAAGTGAAGGATCATTAAAAATATTAGTCGCCCCCCTCAATTTGTGAGACAGTAACGCCCCTCATTCACCAAAAATAAGAATTGACCTCCATTGAATACTAAACAAAAACTAGGAAGCCTATTCCAGGATATTGGATTGGGGGTGATCAATACTCTGTCCAGATCCAGTCAGTATCAGCTACAAAGTGATATTTCATTCGGCGATAACGCTCGCCAAAAATTAGATTATTATCAGGTCAATGGTGATGTTGATAGACCTACGGTCCTGTTTTTTTACGGCGGAAATTGGCGTAGTGGGGAGAAGAAGAATTATCGGTTTGTAGCCGATGCGTTGGTTACGCACGGCTATAACGTTATTATCCCTGATTATCGATTATATCCATCGGTCCGCTTTGATCAAATTCAGCAAGATTCCATCGCAGCCACCCAGTGGGTTTTAGATCATGTCCCCCATGAACAACCTATTTTTATGATGGGGCATTCTGCAGGGGCACAAATAGGCGCATTGATCTGCTTGAATACAGCGTTGTTGGATGAAGACGTTAGCAAGAGAATTAATGGGTTTATTGGTCTGGCGGGCCCTTACGATTTCTTTCCTTTTAGCGAAGACCACCATTGGGATTTGTTTTCCCCTGTAGAACGCTACCCCGAGTCACAAGCGGTTAATTATGTTCGCCATGATGGACCGCCATTGTATTTATTACACGGCGAAAGTGATGATCGCGTTAGGCGTGGGCATTCAAAAAGTTTGATGGAAAAAGTGCAGGAGGTAGGCGGGAGAGCGGAGCGAGAAGTTTACGCTGAAATGGGCCACATTGGGATTTTATTGCAGTTTAGTCCGGTTCATCGCCGCTCAAGTTTGGTGGTCAGGGATACAGTGGCCTTTTTAAATGAATGTGTATGCGAAACCGCTCCTGCGCTATAACGTTCTTGTTTTGAACCCGTTTTAAGGACTAGTTCTCAGGACTTGAACGGATTTCTGAATAAACTTTTTCCCATTCTTCCGAACACGAAGCTCCAATCAAAATAATCTCGCCATTCTGTGATTTTGCCATTTTCCACCACGAAGACACCCATTAAGGGTATTCTAACATTGAAGAAACGGCCCGCGATGGTATCAATTCGCTCGGTGAGGACAACATTGTTATTCGCTGATATATGTATCATTTCCACATCAAATACATTGACTGCTTTTTGCATAGTGGTCAAAGCACGAGTGATGCTTTTTTTCCCGCGTGCAGTATGGAACGGAATATTTTTGTAAACACAATGCTCGTCTATGTATGTCATGCCTAGCTCGAAATCCAGATTACCGCAGGCGTTGAAAAACTGTTCAACTACAGTCTGAGGATCTAAGCTTTCCACTTCTTTTAACACTGAACTGTTAGAGGCCATGATTTGTTCTGCCTTTTTGATGATAAGGTTGACTCTAAAGATACCGGCATTTAACGGGACTATCCCACGATTGTCTAGGCTATATTGTCTAACCTAACTTGTTGCGCTAATTTAGTTCTGGATAACTTAGCGAGGTGCTACGATTAGGCGCGGTAAGGCTGAGCCTTTTCCGAAGGGATCAAAACAATAATTTCAGAAATTTATGGGGAGAACACATCATGGCAAAAATTCGGGTTGAAGCAGATGGCGCCGTGCGCACAGTTACCTTAACTAGGGGAGAAAAACGCAACGCGCTGGATGACGAAATGCTACAAGCACTTGAGGCTGCCTTCAAGGAGGTGCCTCCTGCTGAAGAACGGGTGACAGTGATACGCGCTGAGGGGCCTGTTTTTTGTGCGGGTATGGATCTCAAAGCACGCAAAACCAGTATTAATGGAATCTCGGTAATTGAGGCCATGTTACATGCCATAGAAACTTATCCTTTGCCAGTGGTGGGGGTGGTACACGGGGATGCGATAGCGGGAGGCAATGAGTTGGCCTTGCACTGCGATATAGTGGTGGCCCGAAGTACTGCGCGCTTTGGCATGTCGTTGGCGCAAATAGGTCTTGCGCCCACTTGGTTTCTCGCTAAGAAGTTACTTGAAGTGGCTGGCCCAGTGAAAACAAGAGAATTCCTATTTCTGGGTGATCCCTTTCCTGCGACTCAAATGCACGCAATGGGATTAATAGCGCGAGTGGCAGAGCCGGATGATTTTGAGTCCGAGGTGACGAAGATCGTTGATCGCTTGACGGCTAATGCACCTCTTTCACTTAAAGCGATGAAAGCGCTACTGGTCAGGGAAATGTGTTTTCGCGATGGCATTTATCACAAAGACGTTGATCAACTGGTTGCTGATGCCAGTAATAGTACAGACGCCCAGGAAGGCGTCAAAGCACGGTTGGAGAAACGTAAGGCTGAATTTCTAGGTCGCTAGAAATTCAGGACGCGAACAAGTAGTTAGTAGTTAGAGAGAATACAGAGAAAATATAGAAAAGATCTACGCCACTGCTCGAGCCGGGGCTACGATCTTTTCACTCGCTTCCCATAATCGTTCCGCCAGAGCATAATCTCTGGATAGTTTAGAGCCCTTTTTCACTTTGCAGAACTCATTAAAGTAGCTGCCCGAAAGCGACTCGATATTCGGCGTGGAGGCAAGATAGATACTCGTTTTTGCTCCTCTCGCGGGCGACATAAACCCCCCAATAAGACGGTACACCGTGCGAGGTACGATCCCGCGGCCCATAATATTGGTGCCGACACCGCCGGGATGTAAACAATAGGCGGTGATACCAGAAGAGGCATAACGTCTTGCTAGTTCCCGAGTAAACAATACGTTTGCCAACTTGGATTGGCCATAGGCGACAAGAGTGTTATAGGACCGCTCCCCGTAGAAGCTATTAAAATCAATTTTACCGATATTGTGTATCATGGAAGCCACTGTCACCACTCTACTTTGTTTTGCAGCAGTCAGTTGCGGGATTAATAATGTAGTTAATAGAAATGCCCTATATGATTGACGCCCATTTGCATTTCAAATCCATCCTTAGTTAATTCCTTCTTGATAGGAACTAAGCCGGCATTATTGATTAGGACATCTAAGCGGTCGTATTTTTTTTGAAACCGTTCGGCGAAAGCGTTGATGGAATCGATAGAGGCGAGATCCAAAGGCATTATCTCAACTGTTTGATTCGGGCTGGCTGACAGGACTTCTATTATGGCTGCGTTTGCTCGCTCGGCATCGCGACATGCCATGATGATTCTTGCCCCCTGTTTTGCCAACGCTATAGCCGTTGCTTTGCCAATGCCGCTGTTAGCGCCAGTGATAACTATTATTTTTTGATCTTCACTTTGGGTATTCATGGTCGTTGACGCCTTAGGTTATACGTTACCGAGATTTTTGCTTGCGTTACTGTGCAATGAATTGGAAGACTAATCAACTGATACGATACTACAAGCTTTTTATCCTTTCTTTACGGTCAGAGTTTGCGCTTTTGTTGCCGGGAGGATTGATTTATTAATAAGGATTGTTTCGCTCAAGATCCGGGTGAATCGCTGACAGCTGTGAATTTATTTATTAGTATGTCGGCTCATCTAGAAACATCTTTCACAACAACGTTCACAACAATCGGGGAAATTCATTATGGGACAAATACAGCTCACGGCTAATGATGGTCATCAATTTTCAGCCTATGAAGGGATACCTGCCGGTGAAGTCAAAGGTAGTATCGTTTTGATCCAAGAAATATTTGGCGTAAACCCTCACATTCGATCCGTAGTGGACGGTTATGCCGAGGAAGGTTATTACACGATTGCACCAGCTTTATTCGATCGGATTGAAAGCAATGTGGAATTGGGTTACGAAGCAGATGATATGCAAAAAGGGATAAAGTTTGTCACTGACATGAAGCCAGAAAATACCATAGGCGATATTGCGACAGCTGCTAATGCTGCCAAAGAAAAATATCCTCAAGGGAAAATTGCGACCATCGGATATTGTTTTGGCGGTACTATGGCGTGGCTATCCGCAGCATCATTGGATCTTGTCTCCTGCTCAGTGTGTTACTATGGCGGGCAAATTGCTTCCTTAGCAGACAAAACTCCGAAGTGCCCAACGTTATTACATTTTGGAGAATTAGATGCACACATTCCTATGTCAGATGTAGAGAAAATTCGCCAAGCCCAACCCGATGCTGAAGTGTTAGTCTACGACGGCGTTAAACACGGATTTAATTGTGAGGCTCGCAGTGACTATGACAGTACGGCGGCAAAATTGGCAAAAGAACGCAGCTTAGCCCATTTGAAAAAGTATTTATGAGCCAGTGTAGCGCCTAGATACGATTAATATTCAGCCTTATATTGATGTAAGCCCTCTATATTGTTTTAGTCTAAAAAATATAAAGATCTGCTTCTTTCTATAACCTGATTAGAATTAGACCCAGTAGAAGTAAATAAAAGAGACTCNGTGGTTATTTTTTATAATCTTTATAGAGAATATGTTTATAAATTATCAGATAGATGAGTAGAGNGCCCAGATTTTCAGAATTCTGTAAAGAGAAATATCGTAGTGTCGAATTAACTTGTGCACAGTTTAAAGGACGTCATTTTGGAACCATTTATTACCCATTCCGTGAAACATGTTCCACTAGGGAGTTTTATTTAACTGATTGAAAGTTAANGGAATAAAGTAAAAGAGTGAAATGTATTCAATTTAAACAAGAAGGTTGTAATCANCAGCNCAGCAGCATCTGTCATAGAGTTATGCACAATGTTATCCACAGTTATTGNGAATGCTTTAACGTCGCAAATGCNCCCGTAGCCCTGTTTGTTAGGGAATAAGGTGTTTAGCGATAGGGTTGTGATAGGTGGGGTTGTGATAGGCGGGGTTGCCATAGGTAGCGTANGGGATAAGAGTTATTAGAGTGAAGAGGAGGAGTTCGTCATGAGTGAGCATATCTATGATTTCGTTAGTAAGACCCTCACAGGGGGAGATAAATCTTTATCAGATTATAAGGGTAAGGTGATGCTAGTGGTTAATACCGCCAGTCAGTGTGGATTAACACCTCAATATAAAGGTTTGGAGACCCTCTACCAAGATTATAAACACCAAGGTCTGGAGGTTTTGGGATACCCATGCAATCAGTTTGGCGGTCAAGAACCAGGCGGTGATAGTGAAATCTCTAAGTTTTGTGAAGTGAAGTACGGTGTTTCTTTTCAAATGTTTTCTAAGATAGACGTGAACGGCGGTGCCGCTGATCCCGTATTTAAATACCTAAAAAAACAAGCTCCTGGGGTTTTAATGAGTGAAAAGATTAAATGGAACTTTACCAAGTTTCTAGTGGGCCGCGATGGGCATGTCATAAAGCGCTTCGCGCCAACAGCGGTACCCGATAAGCTCACTCGTGATATTGAAAAAGCGCTAGGTTAGTTAAGAGGGAATAGGGGGTATTAGAATTTTTTCCGTTTCCATTGAGCGTCCTCTTGTTCTTGAATGGCCTCCATTGAGCGGCTAAGTTCGGTGCCTTGCTCCTTTTCCTTGGCTTTTTGTTTTTGATTGTCGGTAATGGCCAGTTTTTCCAGTTCGGTAATTTTGATTTTTATCTCACTAATCTCTTTGCCATAGTCGCCTGTGTTAGCGCGTGTGTATTCGGCGATAGAGCGTTGATATTCATGCAGGGCTAATTTAGTTTTACCGCGTCGCGCCGCTTCTTCTGCAGTGGTGACATGTACTGCTACGTTGGTTTCTACATATAGTCGTTGCAGTGTTTTTAGGTGCACGCTGATTGCTCTTGGNTCATGGCGGCGTGTCTTTTGAAAGTACTGTAGGCATCTAAACAAATCCATGAGTCGAGTTCGGATTTCGTTGGCTTCATCCTGGTTTCGTATACGAATAATTTGGATCTTAGTTTTGCTATTTTTCGCCTCATCTTTTTGTCTGATTGCGTTCTCNAGTTTGCGCGCAATCCGTGGATCTTGGGGGTAAAGTTGCCGCTGGTGACGAAGACTCAGTATCAGTTCCTCCAAGAGAATGGCTTTAACGTCTCCATCCATATACTGTGAGGGCAAGCAGTCGATAAGGCCCTGAAAGCGCCGCACTTTTGCAGATAGATTAGCCATTACATAGGCTTTGCGTTCCTTAGATCGCTCTATGTTATAACTGACATAGAACAAGCTACCTAGCGCGACAACACCTAGAATAACGGCAATAGCCATAAAGCTGGCGGACATGTAGAACCTTCATTAGCTAATATTTAGCTGAAAATATCCCTGTGGTCATCATCAATAACAGTATTACGATCAACAGAGGGCTGGAGTGAGAGTAAAGTACCTTTAAAACAACGAGGTAGCTTGTATTTTCAATGGGGCGTTCCTATCAGAATGCCGCTACTATGAGTCTAGTCGTAAACTGAAGCAATGGTGAATAATAATTAGTCATTTCTGGATCTTACACCTAACAATCNCCCTTGAATTGAGGTGGAAGCGTGGGGAAATAAGCTAGTGNAAAATTAAGGTTTTAGGGGCAAAAACTTTACTATTTAGCTAGTTAGGGCTTGACTGAAATCTGAAAGATCCATAAAATGCGCGCTCCTTCGAAAGATGGTGTCACATAGAATGNGGATTACAGCGTCCCCTTCGTCTAGTGGCCTAGGACACTGCCCTTTCACGGCGGTAACAGGGGTTCGAGTCCCCTAGGGGACGCCATCTCCTTCGAAGACTTTAGCCCATCGCATGTTTCCAACTAATATACCTTCTATACCTTCTATACCTTCTATACCTTCTATACCTTCTATTCCCCTATTTTGGCTCTTGTNGCCACTAGCAGTCATTTTCGTCACACCCAGCAAAAACAGANAATTAATCAAATTGGAGATGTTTTTAATCTCGCAATGATTGAAATTCAAAACACTAATAATGTTGTCAATAACCTTTTCGCCTACGGTTGTTGCTGAATTAGTCTGAAGCTTGTAACCTAACCCCAATTNGAAATATTGCTTATAATTTAAGCGTAATATTGAAAGCTGTTCCCACCTATTAAAAACTTCGAATCACGTTAAGGAAGACCGCTATGTCAGTAGAACCGATACTTTCACAATCTAGAATTACGGCGATGGTAGAGCAAGGCCATTGGTCGGATAAAACCGTATTAGATTATTTTGAGTTAGCGGTATCAGAGGTTCCTGATCAGGTCGCTATTGTGGATTTCAATAGTGAGAAGCAGGCCAGTACCCGTGTCACCTACAGTCAACTTGCCAAGTATGTGGATCAGATTGCACTAGGATTGATAAACCTCGGGATTAAAAAGCAAGAAGTTGTTTCCTTCCAACTGCCTAATTGGTGGCAGTTCTGCGCGATTCATTTAGCGTGTTTAAGAGTGGGTGCAATAAGTCACCCCTTGATGCCTATCTTCCGCGAAAGGGAGTTAGTTTATATGTTGGGTTTTGCGGAATCGAAACTGTTGATTATTCCCAATGAATTTCGTGGTCATAATTACGTCTCAATGCTAGAAGGAATTCGATCAGAGTTACCTGCGCTTAATCATGTGTTAGCGGTGGATGGCCCAGAAGAGATCAGTTTTGAAAACAAATTGCTGGAGCATGACTTAGAGAATCAACTTGATAAATCTGCCCTGTTTGAAGAGCGGAAATTAAATGCTAACGAAGTGGTACAGCTAATTTACACGTCGGGTACNACAGGNANNCCTAAAGGNGTTATGCATACCTCCAATACCATCTTAAGTTCAGTTCACCCTTATCTTGAAAGAGTTAANCTCACAGGGGACGACGACTTTTTTATGGGATCTCCCTTAGCTCACCAAACCGGATTTCTTTACGGAGTAGTGGCACCCATCGTTCTTAAAACAAAAGTCGCTCTTTTAGACGCATGGACACCCAAGCAGGGTTGGGAAATAATAAAACGAGAAAATGCCAGCTTCACTATGGCGTCCACGCCCTTCCTGGCAGATATGGTGGAATCGCCAATAGCGGATGAATGTAACTCAGATCGATTTAAATTGTTTGTTTGTGGTGGTGCTCCTATTCCGCGTGCATTGGTTAAAAAAGCTAATCAAAATCTTAATATTAAAGTTATATCTGTGTGGGGCATGAGTGAGGTAGGTGCTGCCACATGCTGCTGTATTGATGACGAAGAGAAGATATTTAACACCGATGGAAAGGCCCTTGATGGGATGGAGGTGCGGGTTATCGATAGTGACAAAAATGTCTTGCCGGCTGGTGCGGAAGGCGATTTGCAGGCCCGCGGTGCATATGCTTTCGTGGGTTACTTAAAACAGCCGGAAGCTTATGGAGCAGACGAAGACGGGTGGTTTGATACTGGTGATGTGGCGATTATGGATGAGGATGGTTATATACGCATTAGCGGTCGCACCAAGGACATAATCATTCGTGGGGGTGAAAATATCCCTGTAGTCGAAGTTGAAAACCTCCTCTATAAGCATGACGCTGTAGAAGATGTAGCCGTGGTGGCCATGCCTCATGAACGTTTGGGTGAGCTGGGGTGTTGCTTTATTACTTTAAACGAGGGGTGCTCGTTGGATTTCGGTGAATTAAAAGAATATTTAAGCGACCAAAAGCTAGCAAAGAGTTATTGGCCTGAACGTTTAGAAATATTGGATGAAATGCCACGTACCCCCAGCGGTAAAATTCAGAAATTCCAGTTGAGAGAAATTGCTAAGGATTACAGCAAATAGGTCTGGATATATCGAGGTCTAGACTTACCAAGGTGTAGACTTACCAAGAAATAAACACACGCGTACGTTGGTCCCTGCCGAGTGGGGACCAACGTTCCCTGTTTTACCTCGCCGTTACACTAGTCTTATACCGAAATCTTGTACCTCCACTCCTGATTTATCCTTTTCTCCGGACTGGCTATTCGTCGTATTGAATGGATATACATGGTGGCTAATACGTGCAAAATAAATCATTGATAATTAGAAGAAAAATTAACTTTGGCTAGAATGGTTAACAACCTGGCTAGTTTGAGCAATACCAATAGGCGCTAATGTCGTAGACTAAATACACTATATTTCGATATTAAATCCAGGATTGGAGAGCGAAAACTGATGTCACAACTGCCTGTTATTATTGGTATGGGAGGGGTTAACCCCGCCGGTAGAACCTCGTTTCACTACGGTTATCAGCGCATGATTTTTGATGCGCTAGGTGAGTCGTCTCAGCAGAATACGCTGAATAGTTTGGGCAGTTTGATGGGGGTATCGCCGAGTGAGCGGGACTATATTCTGCAGCACACGCTTATTCGAAAACTCGAAAACGCTGTTTTTGATGGTGATAATATTCCGTTACACCGCCGCTTAACCGCGGAGAGTGATCCCAAACATCCACTTCGGATGACTGTTAAGCGCAAACATCTGCCTCTCAATATACCTGATAATTGGACCATCTCAGATTCACCGGAAGAGGGACTTGTAACGGTGGAAATGAAAGGTTCATCAGAATTTTTAATCCCAGATACTCGCGTAGCATCGGTCAAAAGCTGCGGTCAATTACCCACAGGTTTCAGTGCGGAATCACTCTATCCCTCACGACACCATCCCAAAGCCTTGGCAATGACGGTTTACGGTGCGTCAGATGCCATAGGCTCATTAGGCATTGATTGGGAGCTTATACGTCAGCGTCTAGATCCCGATCAAATTGGTGTTTATGCGGGGAGTGGGATGTCGCAGCTGGACACCAATGGATATGGAGGCATGATGCAAGCACGTTTGCTGGGTAAGCAGGTGACACCTAAAAGCTTGCCCCTGGGATTGCCTGAGATGCCAGCTGATTTTATTAACGCATATGTCATCGGTAATGTCGGCCATACGGGCTGTAACATAGGGGCTTGCGCCACGTTTTTATATAACCTTCGCCAAGGTCTGGAAGAGATAAAGAGCGGTCGACGTAGGTTAGTAATAGTAGGTAATAGTGAAACAGGCCTAGTTCCCGAAGTGTTTGAAGGCTACGGTAATATGGGTGCACTGGCCACAGATGCAGAGCTGTTGGAGCTCGATAAGGATAAAGGCCTGACTGAGCCCGACTATCAGCGCGCTAGTCGACCCTTCTCCTATAATGCCGGATTTACCTTAGCGGAATCAGCTCAGTTTTTTATATTGTGTGATGATGAACTTGCCTTAGAGCTAGGAGCAACAATCTACGGTGCGGTTCCCGAAGTGCATGTGCATGCCGATGGCTTTAAAAAATCAATTCCCTCCCCGGGGGTGGGTACTATTTAACGGTGGCCAAGAGTGTTTCCTCCATGGGCAGTATTCTGGGTGAGGCGGCTATCCAGCAGCGTTCGTTTATGGTGGCG
>JAESQG010000270.1 GCA_016765265.1 Pseudomonadales bacterium
TCGAAGGCCAATTTCTCAGCTGCACTGGACTCATTGACGGCCCGCTTTAAAGCGTTCTCCTGTTCCATCAATAATTGTTCAGAACGAATAGCACTTTCTACTTGCTGAAAAGCGAGCAATAGTGTCTGGCTATAATTAGCCTCCACTTCTCTTAAGCTAGCCTTTGCTATAAGCTCTTCACTGGCCAAACGCTTACCGTCAAACAAAGGCGCAGTAATACCACCAAAAAACGACCATACAAAAAAATCACTCGATAAAAGATCGTTAAATGTATCACTCCTACCCCCAACACTGCCGGTTAACGAAAACCGAGGGAATCGATTAAAATGAGCCACCGACAGACGACTATCCGCCGCAGCGAGTCGATGTTGCCATGCGATTAAATCCCATCGGCGTAAGATTAATTCGGAAGGAAGTCCTAATGGCATATTGGCTTTTACCGACAGCAATTTTTCAAAGGACTTCAAGTCATTAACACCCTTCAATTCAGCACTGGGATACCGGCCTAACAACACAGCAACCGTTCGGCTAGTCTGGTCGTAATGGCGCTGTCTAGCGGCCAGTTTAGCGCGTTCCCCCTCAAGACTAGCTCGCGCCAAGTAAACATCTAATGCGTCCTTTATACCGAGCTCAAATTCTTGTTGAATAGTCACCAAATTATTGGACAGATTTTTAATCCGCCTGACTACCAGCTCCGTCTGTAGCCTAGCCTCAGTCACATCAAACCACGTTTTCGCCACATTCGCCGCTAAGGAAAAACGAGCACCCTGCCAGTCTGCTTTAGAGACTTCGAAGTCACTTATGCCGGCTTTAGCTTGTGATGATAACCGGTCCCATAAATCAACCTCCCACGAAATATCCACAGATAGCGCTCTTGAACTGCTGATACTTTTCAGCGGGCTTCTAATGCCCGTTCGAGCAGAATTTAGGTTGACCGCAACATTTGGTTTGAGCACTGCACCGGAGACAACCGCCATTGCCCGAGCCCTCTCCATACGCGCTACCGCTGATTTCAAATCGTAATTAGCGTGCAATGCCTCTCTCACTAGCTCGTTCAATTGAGGGTTTTTAAATTGGATGAGCCAAGCGGGAATGGCACTGGCTGGCGGGGGCTGGTGAGATATAGCCGGATCTAATGACCATTTTGAGGGGATAGCAATCTGTTGTTGTGTTTTATCTGAGGCGTTACCCGGCGCTTTCAGTCCCGCGCAAGCTGCCGTAAAAAGGCACCCAACAAGTACAATACATGGAACAATACATGGAACAATACATGAAACAATGCACTGAAAAAAGGATTGATCCCGTGGAATCACAATGAATGGTTTTTGGCGTGGCCTTATTTTTTGCCGTAACAACATAGAGTTTCCAAAGCAGGGTTTCCATAGGGGATTTTCGAATAAAAACTTGGTCGAATCTGCCGAACTAGAATACCTCAGTAGGTATGATTAGGACACACACAATACTATTAGATTCCCCCCTGCGCTACACCTTAGGCCATCTTCAAGCAGGCGATGATTAAGCAAATAATATTCACGTAGGTAGCGTTCACATAGTTAGCGTTCACCCTGAAGTATTTTAGTTTAAATGCCAGCAACTGCAAAACTGACCGAACATATATTACACTACTGTATAAATTGATACATCTAGCCCTAAGGTGCTAGTCTTCTGCGATATTCGTCTTCTGCGATATTTAATTTCACTACTATGGAGAGTCCATGGAATTGTTCGAAACATTATTTCCTTTTGGGGTAGAACACTACCTCATTGGAGGCATATTAATCGGGTCTGGCGTCAGCCTACTGTTTATTTCTACCGGTTTAGTGGGTGGTATGAGTAGTGTTTTTACCACAGCTTTGTCTTATGTTTCCAAAGCCTCCTTTTTTCAAGAGGACCAACAATTAAAATCCCGACAATGGCGCTTCGTTTACGCGGCTGGCCTTATTTTAGGTGCTTTCATTTGGATCCTGTTGCCGGCAAATGGCGTGGTCGTGACTCAATTACCCTGGTGGCAGCTGGCGGTGGGCGGATTCATCGCTGGGTTTGGTGCTCGATACGGTGACGGTTGTACCTCCGGTCATGGGATTTGCGGCATGGCATCGCTGAATTTACCTTCTTTTGTTTCGGTTATTGTTTTTCTCTCAACCGCCATTATTACCGCACAGATTATTAGCGCTGTTATTCCATTAAATTAAAAAGCGTATCTCGATATGAAAAATAATATTCGCTGGTTCACCATTTTTGCTTGCGGTGCAATATTTGGATTCGGCTTATCAATGTCGACCATGATCCAGCCGGAAATTGTACTCGGTTTTTTACGCTTTGAAGACTTTGGATTATTGCTAGTACTGGCCAGCGCGACAGGAGTGACACTTCTGGTTTACCAGCTGGTTCCACGTTTTAGAAAAACACCCTGGTTCGCCGATTCCTTCGGGTTAAAAACCAGTACTTCCATGAAAAAAACAGTTATTGGTGCCGTTATTTTTGGATTAGGTTGGGGAATTTGTGGCGTCTGCCCCGGTCCGGCCATAGCCGGGCTGGGAGCAGGTAATTGGCCACTTATTATTGTAGTTCTTTCTATGCTCGCGGGATCTTATGTGCAGGGCCGCTGGTTCTCCACCCCTCAATAGCAGTTTAAGGCCCGCATCTCCTTAGCCAGGAAAATACAAACCACCGTTAACGTGTATNGTCTGGCCGGTAATATAAGAGGCACCCTCGGATANNAGAAAGGCCACTGTCGCAGCGATCTCTTCAGGTCGCCCCGGACGCCCCAGAGGTACAGATTTGGCAAGACTGTCTAGATTAGTCCCGGTCATCACATCATCAAGGCGAGAATGCATGATAATGCCCGGAGCTATCACATTCGCAGTCACACCCTTCCTCCCTAGATCAAGTGCTGTTGAACGCGTATAACCGGTGATCGCCGCCTTTGCNGCAGAATAAGGTCCCTGATTTCGCATTGGCTGATAGGCCGCTAGTGAAGCGATATTGACNATGCGACCAAANCCACGTTTTGCCATGTCTTCACTAAAGGCATGGGTCATATAAAAAGTGCCTGAGAGATTCACGTTCATAACTCGATCCCAAGTCTTACGCTCCATGTCCCATGGCTTTCCCGGGCCCTGAATACCTGCATTATTGATCAGATAAGCAATATTAATCTCCTGCGCCGTAAGGTCAGCAGCCAGTTCGTCCACCGCCTCCTGCTTGGTGACATCAAGTGGATGGAAGCTAACCTGATCACGTATTTCAGAAGGCAATTGTTCGTACCACGGCTCAAAGTCCTCCTCTCGCCTATCGGTGGCGATGACTTGAATGCCCGCGTTACAAAGAGCGTGTATCATCGCTGTGCCCAGTCCGCCCAAAGCGCCTGTGACTATCGCATGGCCTCTGTTCATTTTATTTCTCCCTAAATATTATTTTATATTTTCCCAAACGCACACATCCAAGAAATTGCACGCGCGCTCATACTTTAAATGCGTGGGATCTTGCAGCCACTTCAGTATCGCAAAAAAAAACACGTAAAATCAACTGCAGCGATTCTTAATCTCACTCTTGGACCGATTGCTGCTTACCTTTTAATTGAAATTTTTCTCCTTATCAGCGTAAAAGAAGGATAGGGATTCGCGACTAGTACCCGACAAACTGACACCGACGGTGTCCGCGATTTTTGTTGCGATAAACTAGTTTTAATTAATCCGGAAATCTGGCATCGTGGTCTATAGATCAGTTGTACACAGATTGATTGTGCCTAGATTGAATGCGCACAGATTAGTTGTACATGGGTTGGTTGTACATAGGTCAGTGTACATAGGTCAGTTGTTTGTAAGCTCTCACAATGGCTCTCTTGCTGTAGGAAAACCATTAGCATAGAGACCTAAGAACTAAGACCTCAGACCTACGGGAAACCTGTTATTTTCTATCTCACAGAAGGTAGACTCACTGCCTGATTACGTTATTGACATTAACCTAGTAAATTGAAGGCCGATACTATGAATGCAAAACATGTACTTGATGGTGTGACGGTACTGGACTTTACCCAGCATCTTGCAGGACCCACTACCACGCGACTGATGGCTGAAATGGGTGCCGACATTGTTAAACTGGAAATAGCTCCCTGGGGCGACCAAATCCGCAATGTAGGATATGTAAAAGGGGGACGATCAGCTTATTTTCTAACACAAAACCGCGGAAAGAAAAGCCTTTGTGTCGATGTAAAAAGCGATGCTGGTCGTCAGTTGTTACTCGATTTAATTCCGCAGATTGACGTACTGGTAGAAAATTTTGCGCCAGGCGTCATTGGTCGCATGGGTCTGGACTGGGAGACAGTGCACGAACTAAACCCGAAACTCATCATGTGCTCTATTTCTACCTTTGGTCAAACTGGACCCCTAGCCACTCGCCCCGGCTACGACTTTATCGGCCAAGCCTATTCAGGCGTCACCAGCCTCATTGGCGAAGCAGATGGCCCGCCGATGCTTCCCTCGGTAGCCATGGGTGACGTCAACACCGGCGTGCACGGCCTTGCTGCCATCAACGCCGCCTTGTTTCATCGCGCAATGGGCGGACCCGGCCAGCGTCTTGATATCTCCCTCCTTGACAGTTATTTCCACTGCCACGAATCCAGCGTTGCTATGATCAGTGCCAGTGAGGGTCGTTTTGAACCGCAAAAGGGAGGCTCACATAGCCCTGGCCTTGCACCACTAGGTGCGTTTAAAGGCAACGACGGTTATATCGTTATCATTGCGGTACTACACCATTTTGAAAAGCTGTGTAATGTCATGGGCATGCCCGAAATATTGACTGATGAACGGTTTAAGAAAATTAACAAACGCATGAAGAACCGTTATGAACTGGTAGAAATAATAGAAGGTTGGATCGCAACCTTTGAAAACGATCAGCAGGTCATCGAACTACTCGAGAAAGAAGGCGTACCTGTAGCACCGGTCCTAACGTTAAAAGAGGCAATGGAACACCCGCATTTGATAGAAAGAGGCACCGTGCGTACGGTAACGGAACGGGGTTTCGGCACTTTCCAATCACCGGGGATGCCGTTACGGTTTTCTGAATACGAAAACAACCTGGATTTACAAGCACCATTCCTAGGCGAGCATAATCACGATGTTCTGACTAATATGTTGTCCTACTCAGAGGACAAAATTAAACAACTTGAAGATCAGCGAGTACTGGTTAGTGAGGAGGTCCCTGAGGAGGCTACTGCTTAAAGGTTTTGTTTGACGATTTTTTTTGACAATCTTTGTTTGACAACCCTTTATTACAATAAATCCTTGGAAGGTTTCTTCCAAGGATTTTTCTATCGCTTCTGGGTTATCGCTTCTAGGTTCTAGGTTCTAGGTTCTAGGTTCTAGGTTCTAGGTTCTAGGTTCTAGGTNNTNGCTCCTCTGTGGGTTCACCCCGTCATTTTATATTTCTAATTAACGGTCGCCTGGTTTTTTTCGTAGGCCTCCTTGTACTTTTCTCTGAGGACACGTTTATACAATTTACCGGTATCAAGACGAGGTAGTGTATCAGCGAAATCAATACCTCGGGGTAATTTGAATTTTGCTAAACGTTCCTT
Source organism: Pseudomonadales bacterium (assembly GCA_016765265.1). Classification (GTDB taxonomy): domain Bacteria; phylum Pseudomonadota; class Gammaproteobacteria; order Pseudomonadales; family DC-out160; genus DC-out160. Next base: position 5,576 of record JAESQG010000270.1, read on the forward strand.
AGCAAAATTTAATATTTCTTCTTTCAGCGCTTCGCTTTCTTCAATACCTGGTTTCAATTGAACAACGGCTTGAACTGACTCACCCCAATCTTCATTAGGCACACCGAATACTGCTATATCCTCAATTTTTTCATGCAGGATCAANGCCTTTTCAACTTCTGCTGGATAGATGTTTACACCACCTGCAATAATAAGATCTGAGTCTCGATCACAAAGAAAGAGCCAGCCCTCATCATCTAAATAGCCCACATCTCCCACCGTAAATAATCCCTCTGGCGTTCTGTTTTTATCTGTTTTCGCTTTATCTTTGTAATACTCAAACTTACCCGACATGGAAGACATAAAAATAGTGCCCTCTTCATTCGCGGGAAGCTCATTTCTATTTTCATCGAGAATTTTTATATCACTGCCCGGCCAATTTATACCTACCGTCCCTGGTCTCTTTAGCCAGTCCTCCGAGCGACAAACCGTACCGCCACCTTCCGTGGCGCCGTAATATTCAATTAATGCCGGCCCCCACCATTCAATCATGGCTTTTTTCTTTTCCACAGCAATGGGAGCAGCACCATGAATAACNCACTCGATACTCGAAATGTCGTATTTATTTTTGATGTCATCCGGTAAATTTAAGCAACGATAAAACATGGTAGGCACCATGTGTGTCACGGTAATCTGATGCTCTTCAATCAGTTTTAAACATTCTTCTGGATCCCATTTATCCACCAGAATAATAGGGTGTCCCATATGCAAACTGCGCAGTCCAAAACCACCCGGTGCAGCATGATACAGCGGCCCTGTCACCATGTGCACGCCCTCATGGGGNTTCANATTAAATAGCGCNCCCATCATTGCTGCTGCAGAAGCGTTCGTCTCAGGATCGCTGTCCACTAGTGGTCTACGCACACCTTTCGGCCGACCGGTGGTACCCGAGGTATAAAGCATTAGTTGACCGCCTGATCGGTTTTCAGGTGCCTCGGTAGACTGGCCATCCAAAAGAGATAGAAAAGGTTTAAACCCCTCNATAGCGCCAACGGAGTAACATTTCGCCAGNTCGAANCTCAATTCATTAACCGCCTTGGTACAGGCATCGGCAAATTTTTCACCCGCCACCAAAACTTGGGCTTCGCAGTTATCCAATATATAAGCGATCTCAGGCCCCGTCAGATGGTAATTAATCGGTGTAACATAAACTCCTATCTGCTGTGTCGCCAAATAAGTCTCGACAAATTCAGGTTCATTTGACATGACCATCGCCACAGCGCCGCCCTTTTCTATACCCAGTGCTCTTAAACCATTGGATATTTGGTTTACGCGATCATACAACTCACCATAGGTTTGCTTTTCCCCTGTGGCAGATACCAGCGCCAAGCGATTTGGATCTTCTTGCGCGATACTCCAGAACCCAACAGCAGCCATCCTTATTCTCCTTAAATTCAACTGACTTTATCTTTATTTACGATATTATTATTTACGATATTATTATTTACGCTTCGATTTACCTACACTAAAAAGCCCGCTTCTACGCCGTATACTATTGTTGGTGCTAATATCGTATACAACGTTGAAACAGGCTTTTCGTTCAGCCTAACTAATGTAGTAATGGCGTGTTGGAATTAATCGAATACGATTACCCCTCGCGCATTAACATTATTTTCCATATCCTCAAATGCTTTTGCTGCGTCATCAATGGAATAGGTAGTTGTCACCATATCATCAAGATTCAGCTTGCCGTTTTGATAGAGGTTCAACAACTTAGGGAAATCCACAGGTGGGTTTGCATCACCGTACATAGATCCCTTAAGCACTTTACCCGTTAACGAAAGTTGCAAGGCATTCAGCTGAATGCTCTCACTCAGTTTGCCGACGCCCACTATAATGGCAGTACCCATGCGACGGACACAATTGTAGGTTTGCTCCATCAATGCAGGAATACCNACGGCNTCAAAAGCATAATCNNCTCCNCCNCGAGTCAGCTTGAATATCTTACCTACCGCGTCTTCATTGCCACCATTAATAACGTGAGTCGCACCGAACTTCGTGGCCATTTCTAATTTATTGTCAGAAATGTCAACGGCAATAATTTGCTCTGCACCCGCCAATCGAGCCCCCTGGATTATCGACAAACCAATTCCCCCACAACCGAATACCACCACGTTTGAGCCCGGCTCGACCTTCGCTGTATTGATCACAGCNCCTACACCAGTCATAACACCACAACCCACCAAGGCTGCTTTATCTAGAGGAATGGACTTATCTATTCTTACCGCACTAACACTAGGACAAACCACATATTCGGCCATGCAACCCAGCAGCGTCATAACATTTAGATCTTCTTCACCTCGGTGAACACGAGTGGTTCCATCGATCATTTTCCCAGCAGCCGANTTACCCACTGTACACATGTTGTGTCGATGGTTATGACACTCATGGCATTCACCACAAAAAGGAACAAACGAAAGCACCACGTGATCTCCCACCTTAAAACGGGNAACACCTTCACCNACCTCTTCAACCACNCCCGCGCCTTCATGNCCAAGGACGCTGGGCAACATCATAGGAATAGTGCCATTGATAACGGAAAGATCCGAATGACATACACCAGTAGCCTTCATTTTTACGAGTAACTCACCTGCCTTGGGTGGATCCAGTGTAACTTCTTCGGTAGCAAAGCTATTGAGCTCATTTACCACTACAGCCTTCATTGTTTTCATTTTCGCTTTCCCTTTAATAGATGGTCTTNTAGAAACTATATATGCCTACTGGTAGTCTTTTTTAATCGATTTGTATCACCTGCTGGTATCTGGAACCTAGCCCTACCTTTGTAACATAAGCATGGCCTAGATTGAACCCGCAGCCTCCAGATGTAGCATTGCTTTCCCTGCCCCTAGCCTTATAGCTGTCTCAATAACATTTCCGTCTCCCAAGTAATACTCCTATTGGCCGTTTTAAAAAACTCAAGTNTACTGCNAGCAAAGGCTTCTTATCATCTGGATTTATTGTGCCATACTACTATGCGGTCTCAGTTCTATGCGGTCTTAGTTCTATACTTTCCTCGATAGACTGCGAACCATTCCTTTAACTCTAACTATCTAAAAATTTAAGCTGAATTCATGCAAAAAATTAAGTTAATAGTTGCCAGCCTTTGGGCTCTCCTTTTTTTCCTTGGTGTGCTCGCATGGCTAAGGACCGGCATCCAATTGGAGGCCATCCCAGAACTGTTACATCAAAAACTAAGTCAATTTGGTCTCCTTAACGCCGCTTTTATCTATATTTTTATTTACATTCTCAGACCCATTATCCTTCTACCCGCGACGATATTAACCATGGCCTCTGGCCTTATCTTTGGCCCTTGGTTAGGTATTTTATTTACCACCATCGGCGAGAATTTTAGTGCGAATTTTGCTTTTCTTATGGCAAGATGGCTTGGGCGCGATTGGGTCAAAAGCCACGAGCAAGACAAACTCCTGAAGTGGGAAGATAAGTTAAGAGAAAACGGGATGGTAACTGTTTTGATAATGCGGTTAATCTACATTCCATTTGACGCCGTCAATTTTGCCTGTGGTCTAACCTCGATGCGGCAGGTTGATTATGCAATCGGGACTTTTATCGGCATTATTCCGGGAATGGTAACTTTTGTGTTATTAGGAGGGTCGGCAGCCGCCGGTGTGGAAAATAGAACTGCAATACTCGTGGGCTCAGTGATCTGTTTTTTTTCCGGCTTAGTGATTGCACGAATCATCAAAAAACGAACCGTGACTAGCAACCTTAACTCTAGTTCTTGAGCTAAAGCACAACGATTGGCACAAACCTTGTCAGTTTCACAAACCTATCAGTTTCACAAACCTAGACATGAGCCCTATATCCCTAGAACAGCACACCTTTTGGGGCTAGCTGGCACCAGTGCGTTTTTTTATTTGATCAACCTAATCCCAGCGCCCTGAATTATTTTTACCTAGCCATAGCCACCGCAATTGCGATGGTTGTTTTGGATATAGGGTCTAATGAACTATTCTATTATTCACAGACGACGCTTGAACGGATTTTCCGAGAAGGGTTAAACCGGGAAGGATAGAAATGGTAGGATCAAAATGGTAGGGTTAACAGGAAAAAATATTGAGTTTTACCGGCGACGCTACAAAGTACCTGCTGCTGTTAGCACTTTAATTATCTTGTTGGATAGTGCCTCTGGCTGAAAGGGCTTGATGATAAAATCATTCACTTTCTTAACAATGGCTTCCCTTACGCGCTCCGGGTTCGCTTCTCCAGTCACCATAAGAAAAGGCAAATTCTNTGATCGCTCTTCTGAANGCACCTCCTCTAGCAACTCTATGCCCGTCATTTCAGGCATATTCCAGTCACAGATGACGAGATGAAACTTGCTATTTTTTATTAAGGACAGTCCCTTTTTACCATCACTAGCTTCAGTTATATGAGTGAAACCATCATCCATTAAAAATGTACGAAGTAGCATTCTCATATCATCCATATCATCAACGATTAAAATATGAATATTTTCTCTTTTCATACAAACACCTTAATTCGACATATCTAATTTAGAAACCAAAAGATATCAGCTACGTGCATTAATGCCAGATAGTTACACTAATAATAGTCATTAGAATTCATTTCAGGAAGGAAAAACACACTTCTATTTCTGCTCAACGAAAGACAATTAGCTGCCGATTTTTATTAGCGAATTCCGCCATCGTGATGGCCCAGCAAATGCAATCGGTTTAACTCAATTGCGATTAATCAGCGTCAGCGGGCATTGCACCCACGATTAGTTCGGGATCAAGTCGAACATTAAACCAATTCATTCGCCAATCTAAATGGGGACCAGTAGCACGGCCTGATACGCCCGATTCAGCTATAACCTCACCTCGCTTCACTCGCTGACCCTTTTTCACTAGCCCAACCTTCAAATGGATAAAGGTGGAAGATATACCATGGCCATGATCAATGATGAGAGTTCCACCAGAGTAAAACATATTAGGATGATATAAGGTCACTATACCATCTGCAGGTGACACCACGGGTGACCCTACCGATGCCGCCACATCCACCCCATAGTGCGGACGTTTTGGTACGCCATTAAACACTCTTTGACTGCCATAAACTCCTGTAATCTTACCAACCATTGGCCACTGAAAAGTTTGGGTGAAGTCAGATCGGGCATCGTTGGTTTGTCTCGCCTTTTTCACGCTAGCGTTCTCGGCTCGTATTCGATTTAAACTGCTTTTAGAAGGGTTCATTATCTTTTTTGAAATACCGTCAATCTTTTGAATGCGATATTCTCTTTTGGCGACGACTATTTGCTTTTTTATTTTGTTGCCATTTTCTGTCACCAGGGTAAGTTCATGCTTTCCCTTAGAGTCGCGGCCAAAACCAAACACAAACTCGCCTTCAGCTGAAATACGCAATGCCCTACCNTCAAAGAATACGGCCTTAGCGCCAGCTGCCTGACCAATAATAAGCCCACCTTGAAGATATTCCCCTCTGAGAGAAATCTCCTCAGTTGCGATAACCCCTCGCGGAATCACCATCATTAGGAGTAACACCAAATACAGGGGTAACACTAAATACGACCTTTTTCTCATCAAATCTACNCTTTTGACTATTTACCTAATTATTCAGTAACACCAACAACAAGNTCACNGATGGCTGTTTGCCANATATTGCTCATCTACAATTNATCTTTAATTTATCTTTAATCACCTTCAATCACTCACTGAGCACACTGCCATGCTTTACCCTAATGTAACGGGTCAGTAACAATTCTTGTTAAAATGTTATGTTAGTATCCAGTTCACAGATACGCATNGGTTACTGNCCTACTATGTANAAAGANCATACAAACAATAATTAAAATCTTTTANCTGACNATCAACATACTTGTTAAATGGCGACTAACGGTTCATAAACAAGGGCAGATGGGATGTTTAAGAGGCATTCAATGACCTTATAATCATTAGATGTGTACTTTAACAACTTAGCTTAAAGAAACAACTTAGCTTAAAGACATTTTAATAATAATAATAAAGTCGAACTCTAAATTATGCCAAATTCTCAAATTAGCTTTCCGTCTTGTGCGGTAAACATTGTACTTGAAGCGGCGCAAGTTCTCGGGGTAGACCGCTCCTATTTACTCAATGTACTCGGCGAAGAAGCAGGCAAACTCCCTTTAAAATATGGCCGCATCAGTGGCCAATCTTATGATCGCCTTGTGCGTCGATTACTTGAGTTAGTGCCGGACGGGCCAGTGGGATTGGCAATTGCAGAAATAAATTTCCCAAGAGCCTTAAGCCCCTATGAGGCGGGGCTATATACCAGCCCAACTTTGCGCGCTGCACTCGAGGTATACGCNGANTCAGCCAANGTACTNGCGGACGANGTCAGCTTCAGNTACACCATTAATCCTAATACTATCTCCCTCTGGGGCAATCAACAATCCCGTGATCCTTTCGTTCGCCATTTTCGCAATCAACTTTATAGTGGACGCTTGGCGCTCATCTTATCGGACCTATTGGGAGACCAGCTTGTCATTAAAAAAATACAATTCGATACACCCAGGCTAGAATCCGATTGCTCTCAGTATCTCGATATTTTTGGTATAGAACCTGAATTTGGACACGCTAAATCGTGCATTATTATCGACAAGATCGATATTGATAAGCCGATCCCCCAAATCTATCCGGAGGTACATCTGTTTATTAAGGAAGATTTAGAGAAAAGAATAAGAGCACTTAACTTTAGTCGACATTTTACGGAAAAGGTGAGATTGGTACTGGAAGCCCAAGAACCTTACACCACCGTCTCTATAGAAATCATTGCTGATAAATTACATCTGGTCCCTTCTACCCTACGAAAAAAACTACGCAATGAAAATACCAGTTTTTCGAAACTTTATAATTCTTGGAGAGCCAAACATGCTNGTGAGCTTTTATTAGACCCCACNACATCTATTCAGGAGGTAGCCTATACAATGAGATTTTCCGACATAAGCTCCTTTAGCCGGGCATTTAGAAGTTGGACGGGCAGCAGTCCCAATCAATACCGCCACACCAATATAGCTAAGTCTGTTTTAACCCTTTAACCCCTGACATATTGTAAGGGGCTGGCTACCACATCACTCTGTAATTTTCCGTCCTGGTACAACACTTGCCCATTGACCAGAGTAGTCCAAATTGATGACTTAAACTCAACGTCTTTGAAGGGTGACCAAGCACATTTTGAGAGGACAGGNGTNACACCACGAGATGTGTTCAGATCAATTAACACAATATCCGCCCAACAGCCCTCACGAATATAGCCTCGATCCTTCACTTTAAATAACTCAGCCACGCTNTGGCTAGTTTTTCTCACTATNGTTTCTAAACTAANNNTTCCNTCATGGTAATGTTCTAGCAAGGAAAGCAACGCNTCTTGTACNAANGGNAAACCNGANGGNGCNGAAAAATANANNTTNTGCTTTTCNTCCCAGGTATGGGGAGCATGATCNGTNGCAATNACATCTANNACATCTTGATTCACNGCCTGCAACAATGCTTTCTGNTCTTGNGCGGTTTTTATTGCGGGATTACATTTTATTAATGCCCCCAGCGTTTCATAGTCAGCCTCATTNAAATACAAATGNTGCGCGCACACCTCTGCNGTAATGCGTTTGCCAGCAATCGGACCCGCGCTAAACAANGCTATCTCTTTTTCAGTTGTAATGTGCAACACATGTAACCGAGCATCATGGGCAACCGCTAACTCAATCGCCAATGTCGATGACTTGTAGCAGGCCTCCTCGGACCTAATCAATGGATGAAAGCGCATAGGAACATCCTCACCATAACGCTCTTTGTAGGCTGCCTCATTGGCTAGAATAGTAGGGGTATCTTCGCAATGAGTGGCAATCAAAATAGGCGAATATTGAAAAATTTGCTCTAGCACCTTGTGATCATCCACCAGCATATTGCCTGTGGACGCGCCCATAAATATTTTTACCCCGCAGGCCAACTCAGTATCGAGGCTCTTGATATCCTCTATGTTATCGTTACTCGCACCCAGATAAAAACCGTAATTTGCCACGGATTTAGAGGCAGCCAACTCATGCTTATTTCTCAGCGTCTCCTCATTAATAGTCAGCGGATTACAATTAGGCATTTCCATAAAAGAAGTGATACCACCGGCCACCGCCGCCCGTGACTCTGTCCCCATATCCGCCTTATGGGTCAACCCAGGTTCTCGAAAGTGAACCTGATCGTCTATCATCCCCGGTATCGCTATTTTTCCACTGGCATCAATGATTTGATCTGCCTGGCGAGAACTGAGATCAGGACCCATTTGAGAAATCCGCCCACCTTCAATATATATATCCAACTCGCGTTGGCTGCCTTCATTGATAACCAGGGCGTTGGTAATGAGTAAGTTGCTCATAGCTTCTCCAAGTGGTGTTATTTTATGTTATTATACTCCTCTCTGGAGCATATTTAACGTCACCAAATTAAGACCTTACGAAAAATCTCGATTTAACGCAGACCCCCGTAGATGTCTACTATTCTCTAACCTCAATTATTCGGAATGCCTACAGCCAAATGTCAGCTGAACAACCCGCGAAGATGACGCTCTTCGTTGACCAACTAACGGTAATGGATTTCTCTTACCTTGATGAAAATCGCGGCGTGGTGGGCGAAAGCTGGATCGTAGACGTCAATCTAGATGGCAAACTAAACGAACAAGGGATGATATTCGACTTTGGTCAGGTTAAAAAACAACTAAAGGCCGAAATTGACAAATCAGTAGATCATAAGTTNATCATNCCTTCCCANTTGCCCTCTTTGCAAATCAATCAAAATGCGCAATCCACTGAGATCGCTTGGTCAAATTCGAGTGGTCAGCAATGCCTGCACAGCTCTCCAAAAAGTGCCATCGTTTTACTTGAGGCAGAGTCAGTTGGGCTTCAGCCGGTAAAAGCCTATTTAGAACAAAGGCTTCGCCATCTTCTACCCGATAACGCTAATAATCTATCACTTAGCATCTATCCCGAACCTGGCCTACAGAGCGGTACACACTCACCCTCTTACTATCACTACAGTCACGGATTGAGAAAACACAGAGGTGATTGCCAACGTATCGCACATGGCCATCGTTCAAAAATCGAAATCTATGAAAATGAGACTCGTGCACCGCAACTGGAACGACAATGGTGCGAACGTTGGACAGACATCTATATAGGCACTAAAAGCGATTTATCNAATCCCTCTAATTTGCCACANGNCGCAAGANCAAAGATCCCCGAGGATATGTACCGTTTCGAATACAAAGCGGANCAGGGCCGATTTATGATCCAACTCCCTCAGAAGAACTGCTACCTTATCGATAATGAAAGCACCGTTGAGCACATTGCGGCCCATATTGCCGAAACGCTAAAACAGCAATCCCCCGATTCAACTTTTACTGTCAAAGCCTATGAAGGCATTAAGAAAGGAGCTATCGCAAGACGATGACTGACAACACATCTAACAGCCCCGCATTCTCGTTTAAAAATAATGAAAACGCCAACCAAGGACAAACCTTTGATATCGACAGCGTATTCCAATCGCTTAAATATAATGAGCAAGGCCTCATTCCAGCAATCGCACAGCAATATGACACGAAAGAAGTGTTAATGATGGCTTGGATGAATGCAGCATCATTGCGAGAGACCGTGGATAAAGGCCGCGTGTGCTATTTTTCTCGCTCCCGCCAAAGCTTATGGCGCAAAGGCGAAACCTCTGGGCAGGTGCAAGTACTCAAAGAACTCAGAATGGATTGTGATGGCGACACTTTGCTAGTGCTCGTGGATCAAACCGGGCCTGCCTGTCACACTGGGCGCCGAAACTGTTTTTATTTAGCTGTGAATCAAGACGGCATCAATAACATAACAGTTACCGACGCCCCTCTAATTGATCCAAAAGAATTATATAAAAAATAGATCGCCAGCGTCGATAAAAAGCTAAAATTAAAGCTACAGCTAAAGTTAAAACTAAAACTAAAGTTAAAGCTAAGGATTACCCTTAAAAGCGCGGGTTCAAATTTGAAGGTTTACAAAAGTATGGACTTACATTTATACAATACATTAACTCGTCAGAAGCAACCCTTCGAGCCCATCGATAAAGGCAGAGTCACTTTGTATGTCTGTGGACCTACCGTTTACAATTACATTCATATTGGTAATGCCCGACCCATAGTTATATTTGATACTCTTTACCGCCTTCTTAAACGCTTATACCCCAACGTAGTTTATGCACGCAATATCACTGACGTGGACGATAAAATCAATGCGGCGGCAAAACAAGCTGGCACCCCCATTCAAGCCATTAGTGAACGTTTTGCCGATGCATTTCACGAAGATATATTGCAATTAAATACGCTAGTACCTGATGTGGAGCCGCGCGCCACTGGCCATATTCAAGAAATGATAGAGATGATCAATGACCTACTTGATCGTGGTCATGCCTACACCGCTGAGGGTCATGTTCTATTTCACGTTCCGTCGATGCCCGACTACGGCAAACTGTCTCGCCGTAATCAAGAAGACCTTATGGCAGGCGCTAGGGTAGAAGTCGCCTCCTATAAAAAAAATGCCAGTGATTTTATTCTCTGGAAGCCTTCCACAGAGGATCTACCAGGCTGGGACAGCCCTTGGGGGCGAGGACGGCCAGGATGGCATATTGAATGCAGCGCGATGATCAAGAAGCACTTGGGCAATACCATCGATATTCACGGCGGTGGACAAGATTTAATTTTTCCCCATCATGAAAATGAAATGGCCCAGGGCTGCTGCGCTCAGGATAACCAGGAGTTTGTTCGCTATTGGGTACATAACGGCTATCTCACCATCGATGGTGAAAAGATGTCGAAATCTTTAGGGAATTTTTTCACGCTAAGAGAAATTTTGGAGAAATTCAATGGAGAAACGGTTCGATGTGCATTGTTAAATGCGCAATACCGCTCCCCTTTAGATTGGTCAGAAGACGCTTTAATACAGGCTAAAGCAAGCCTCGACCGCCTGTATGGCGCCTTACGGGATTACTCTGAAAGCTCCACGGCTACAGATATTGACTCCGAGCGATTAGCAGCATTAGATGCAGCTCTTTGTGATGACCTTAATACTCCTGAAGCACTGTCTGTTCTACATGGTCTCGCACACGATATTAATAAGTGCGAGGACAAAATACAAAAGCCCGATTAGTAAACACCTTAAAACAAGCTGGTCAATACCTCGGGTTGTTTCAATATACGGCAGTGGAATGGTT
>JAESQG010000271.1 GCA_016765265.1 Pseudomonadales bacterium
GCAAGGTTTTTAGTAAAAAAAGGGTTTTTTATTTTCTGGTGGCCAGTTACTAGTATGGTTTTTGGTAGTAGGGGGCAAGCGAAACAGTACATAATTGATTATAAAGAGAGGTTTTAAGATGGGCATCAGCAAGACAGAACACAATTTAATGAGAATAGCAACTTTTCACGATTCTGATATAGTCGCTGACCGAGCAATGAAAATACTTAGATCAAGGTACAATAAAACCTACCACTGGTGTCCCGGACTAGATTATCTAGCAACAACTTACACTCCAACTAAAGAGTGGTGGTGTTGTAATTGCTTTTAAAATTGAGTTTTTNAAAATTAAGAAGACAAAGAAAGGATAATGTTACAAAAAGAAAAAGCACTAACAGAAGTTGATTTTATAAAAATCGGATTCAGGAGTGGCCTAGAGGCCAGAATATTCAGATTGACGCTTGATTTAGGGCAGGGTAAGTATCTGTCAGCGGGTTCTATTGGAACACCAAACGAAACGATTTTCCTCTGCGAATTAGATACCGAGGGGTCGAGCATTGTACCAGAAGCTATTTGTATTCACAATTATGATTACCACGGATATGTATCTAGGGAGAAACTAGAGCGTCTAATTTTCGCTTTAAAATAGTTATTTTCAAAATTTGGTTTCGAAAAAAAGGGTCATAGAGTGTTTGATCCAGAATATTGACTCCGACAAGTGTCCGATAATGAACGCCTCTTCGAAGGGGCATCCCCCTATGTTAATGTGTTCATATGAGAGTGTGTTAATGTATGCATACTTAAACTAATCCTATAGTTATATACCTAAGTCTTTATGTGTTGAACTATAAGTACTGTGTTGGTAACTAATACCCTAGTTATAAGGCATAAAAAAACAGGACAACCGTATGTCATCCTGCGCATTAATGTTTAATATTGGGGTGCTAATGGTACTCTAAGCCACAACACCCCGTCACTTATGTACTACATAAATATACGAACCCCCACCCGTAATAGCAAGAGTTTTAGGTATAAAAAAAACAGGACAACTTTACGTCATCCTGAATATAATATTAGTCACCACCAATGAACATATATAGTGATAACAGTATCAATATACGAACTTACTTCCGTAATAGCAAGGGATTCACTTATTAATATCTATCAACACTATAGTATTAGTTGTGTGTGGGTATGGGTTAGTTGTATAACTATAATGTTAGTTAAAGGGCATAAAAAAACAGAGCAACTTTGTGTTACCCTGCCTATGAAAAATTAAAAAAGGCATACTATTAAATATGCGTCCCTTTTACAGATTGTTGTCTATAATGAATTCCGTTAAGTCAGCCCATTCACGAGCCTTGAACCCGTTCTCCCACTTGATTTCCGCAGGGCTCTTGTATGTTCCACAGATACGCAGAATCCGGTCGGCCGAATGACTCCCAGAATTAAGGATAGCCGATAGCAGGGCTAACTGCATTTCGGTATCAATATCTAATGTGACGGTCAGCGGCTTAAAGCTCGCTAGTTTTTCTTTTGTTTGAATCTCTATCATAATGAATTTGGTCTATCAATGTAATTTTTAGTTTGTGTGGAAATAGTTCCTTTTACAGATCGTTGTCTTTAATGAACTTCATTAAGTCCTGCCAATCACTATCACGGAACCCATAATTAAATTTAATTTCCCCTTCCGGCCTGTATGTACCACAGATACCTATAATCTCTTCGGCAGAACTCTTACCCGAATTAAGTATAGCCGTTAATAATGCTAACTGCATTGGTGTTCTGATGTCCAGTGTAATCTTTAGCGACCGAAAGCCTTTAATCTCTATTGCTTCTTTAATCTCTATCATAATTATATGTTTAATATTTAACTAAAACCCTAATATACAACACTGTCCCAACAGTAGCAACTATTCGGGACAATTTAGAATCATTATAAACAATCCAAACCGCTAGGAATTAACAATAGAATTACATAACTCAATTAAGGGCGTTCTAAGCGACTGACTGGTAAAGTGATGCCAATAGCCCTAAAGGATTAGATCGTTAAACAGGCTCTCATAGAAGCGTCCATACAGGGCGAATTTGTACTAATCCCAGCCCTGCCTTTTATAGAGTCCGTTTTGGTAGCCTTAATCCCAGTCGGCCAATAACATATGAAGGATTTGACATATGTGACAATAATAACTACTGTTGGTTGTATCTATAACTAAACTCTTAGTTGGTTGCTATAAAAAGAAACCCAGCTATTAACAGGGGTCTAATTATTTACTGTAGTGCTTTAGTGTTGTTAAATTAAGGCTTAGTGCTTATTTGTATGCAATTAAAAAAGACATACAACAATAAGTATAAGTAATAGCTTCACTTGGTTTCCCATCTTTTGCAGGTTATTACGGTTGTTGTCCATCCGAAAGGGTTATCTCCGCTTTTACACCGCTACTACTCATACTCGTTGCCGTTATATGCCATATAGCCTTAATTACTACACTTAACAACGGGTATAGTTAATAAATTTACTAACCTATCTGCCAACCTTAAAGTTACGTCATATGTACCAACTTCGTGTTCTGGTATATTTTTTTCTTTACTAATTTCTGCTACTACTTCGTCTATTATTTCTTGTCTATTCATTTTGTAATTATTTAGTTTTTTTAATCGTAAATTTTCTAACCATACCCAAACCGTTAGCTAAGAAAGGATTTCATCCTCCGGGTCAGTGGCATTGAAAAATTTCACGCCAGAAATCGTACCCCTCTTTTGAGGTTGCCCAAGAGAAGGCGGATAGCAGCGATTCACCTTCGACCGTGTTTGACCTTGACAGCAGACAATTCCTCCTAAACTTTCCGACCGCCTTTGCAGCCCTGACCGCCCTACTACTTTCTTCATCCAACTCGTGAAAGCCGGTAAGTGTTTTCGCTTTTATGTTTTTCATAATATTTCTGTTTTTAGTGCTCTCATAATTACCTTTTCTTCTTTTTTGCTCTGTCTGTTTGCTCTTAACCAATTAGTAAGTTTCATCTCTTATTGCTTTAATTAGCTTTACGAACACTTCCCGTTGTTGGCATCTACCATCCTCATTGCTTCTTCTTCGGTTATATTACCATCTTTCCTCCATCTTGTAGAAGACATACTGTCATCAGAGTTTGCACCATAGCTATAAACTATAGTCGTAAATTCACCAACACCAACACTTACATTGCCTCTTCTAAAAGATTTTCGATAACATTTATGTCCTAATTCGGTATTACCATCCCAATTTATTAATGTCCATTCTGTGTATTTCATAATATTTCTGTTTTTAGTGCTTTAACAATTTCCTCCGCCTTGCTTTTGGCATAACTGATTTGCTGTGTATTAGTCACTGAGAGTGGTGCGTTAGGTAAGTCAATATCAAACCGCTCTGGTCCTTCTTGATAGTGATACACTCTTTCACCCCTCAGTATCGCATTTTGAATTTCGTGCGCTGTTAGTGTAGTGTTCATCTCTTTATCCTGTTAATTAAAGTTCGCTAGTCGTTCACAGGTTTCAATAACCCCCTCAAAAGATTCGTGCATTATAAGATTGCACTTCCAGCCGTCACTGACCACTTCCTCAATGTCATCTACCAACTGCATATCTGTAGTTTCGAAGCTTCCTTTTTTCCGCCCACTATAGACGTAAACTTTGTAACGGCCGTGATTTATTAGTTCTTTTCTTACTTTAGTGTTCATAATCATTTAATTAAAGTGAATGACAAGATTGATTGTTACTAGCCCCAAAAAGGCTAAAACTATAAGGGCAATAAATAATCTGTCTTTGATATTTTTCATATTATTTGCTTAACTCTCTTTTTAAACAATTTTCCTGCTTATAATATCTAGCAATAATTTTATTTTGCTCGTAGACCTTCCGATATGAATCATTTTCTTTTGATGCTCTAAAAGTATTCAATTCTTTTTTAATTACTTTAAAGGCCTCGTCTCTGTAGTGGTCACCACCGCCATACTGAAATGGTAGCTCTAATGTGATTGAATTCTTTAAACCGTAATTTATTGAAATAATTGCCGAAAAGTAATGATTTCCGTTCACCTTATCGAACCACTCTTTAGCCTGTACGTCTATCGTTTTAATGTCTCTGGTTTTCATAACTGTTTTTTTAAGTACACCACAAACTAAAGCAATAAAATCAATAATAACAAATGCAATAAGTTATTTAGATTCATTATGAATAGTGATTATTGATAGGAAGGAAGGTAAAACATTGACACCTTTACCGAGTCTAGGTAAATCTCAAGCGTGAGACTAGGCAACGTATGAAAACTAAATAATCAGTTAATAACCTAAGCTGTTAGTTATAAAACTAAGGATATAGTTAGTGTCCGATTATGAACAGTAACTAAAGTTATAGTTGTGCGGTTTTGGGATAGGTTAATTCTGTCGCTCGCTAAAAAGAGTTACGATGCAGACCTTTGGTTTTATAGTTACGATGCAGCCTCACAAAATACGATGCAAGGCCGCCTACAGTTACGATTCTAGGTTATTTAGTTACGATTCTAGGCTTCCTAGTTACGATTCTAGGTTTTTTGGATTTCACTAATACTTTTGTCGGTTCAGAATCTGATCCTTTAGGCTTATTTATTACCTTATCTCTAGTAATAACCCTCAAACACTTCACTGAATCAGGATTATTATCACCCAAAAATTCACTTAACTCATTACGGACAATATCTAACAACACCTCCTTAGTGTTGTTGTGTACGTACGCTAGATTAGTGCAATATCCTTTTTTATGTAAGGCTTCTAGGTCAGAAAACTCAAACGTCATAGTGGGGTCGTCCTCTGGAATACCTGGTCTATTGATCCAAATAATATGAGTCAAGAAGCCAGCCTTTACAGCAGTAATAACCTCTCTT
>JAESQG010000272.1 GCA_016765265.1 Pseudomonadales bacterium
TAAGTTCTATTTCTTATTCATTTTATAGACATAAGCGAGAACTTCAGCGACTGCACCAAAAAGAGCTTCAGGGATAGGTTTTTCTATCTCAACCTCAGCATAAAGTGAACGTGCCAAAGGAGGATTTTGAACGATATGTACATCATTTTCTCTAGCAATTTTTTTAATCTGCTGTGCCATATTGTCCATACCTTTTGCCACAACAACAGGGGCTCTAGTTTTTTCTTCATCATATTTTATAGCGACTGCATAGTGAGTTGGATTTGTGATAACTACATCCGCATTAGGCACTTCAGCCATCATACGTTGACGTGATATTTCCATCTGTTTTTGCTTTATCTTTGACTTTATGAGAGGATCCCCCTCCATATTTTTCATCTCATCTTTTATCTCTTGCTTGCTCATTTTAAGCCCATCAAAATACTGTTTACGAACGATAACGATATCGATAAGTGCGAAAATAAATATGACAAACAGCATTACAAATGCAATAATTATCATCTTATCTTTTAGCCAATCTAATTGATCATGTAAATTAAATAGTGCAACAGTAGGTAACTCTTCGATAAAGAAGAAGAAAAAAATGAATCCTATTCCTAAAGTAGTATGTGCTTTGAAGGTTATCTTCACACCTTCGATGAGTTTTTTCATACTAAAAAGATTTTTTGTACCTTTAATAGGATCTATCTTTTTAAAATCAGGAACAAGAGACTTCGTTGTAAATAAAAATCCAAACTGTGCTAGTGCCGCCACAACACCAGCAATTGCAACTGCTGTTGCGAGAGGTAAGACCATCAAAAGTATCTCTTTAAAGGTGACGATTGCAATATCAATCATAAAAGGCTTATCAAGAGGAGTACCAATAAGAGAAAAATAGTACTTAAATAAGTTTGTCATATGCTCCGCTATAAAAGGGAAAAGCATCAAAACAGCTAAAATAGCCACAAAAAGAGTGATAACCCCTGAAGTATCTTGAGACTTAGGAACATTTCCCTCTTTTTGGGCATCCTCTATTTTCTTGGGGGTGGGCTCTTCAGTCTTTTCTGCATCATCAGCCATCTTTTATAACTCTCTTTAGTCCATCTTCATAGACAAATCAATCCAATTAGACTGGTGAATAAGACTACCTGAACTTATAGCGTTTACACCTGTTTGAGCATACATTTCTATAGTTTTTAATGATATATTTCCACTTGCTTCGAGGAGTATGTGAGGGAAATTTTTATCTCGAAAGACAACTATTTCTGCTACTTGTTCTGGAGTCATATTATCACACATGACAATGTCGCATTCTGCTTCAAACGCTCGTCTAGCTATTTCAAAGTTTTCAACTTCTACTTCGATTTTCGCTGTAAAAGGGATGCTTTTTCTCGCGTTTATAATGTAGTCTTTGAGATTTTTGATTGTTTTTAAGTGTGTGTCTTTTATCATAAGCGAGTCATCTAAGCCCATACGGTGGTTTACTGCACCGCCCGTACGAGTTGCATATTTTTCAAACACACGTAGAAGTGGTCTTGTTTTTCTTGTGTCTAAAAGTTTAACACCATAAGGTTCTATGAGTTTTACATATTTGTTTGTTAAAGTTGCAATAGAACTTGCATGAAGTAGCATATCTAAAACTGTTCTTTCACATCTTAGAAGTGTATGGGAGTCCGCGTTTAGAGTTGCGAGAACATCACCCTTTACAAAACTCTCTCCATCATTTTTAAGCCAAGTTATCTCAAACTTCTCTATCTCGCACAGAACATCGATGTACTTCACACCAGCAACAATGCCATCACTTTTTGCGATGATTTTTGCAGATGCAGGAACTGCTGGTTCTACTAAAGCATACAAGTCACCACGACCGACATCTTCAGCTAGTGCCTCGCGTACAAACTGCTCTATCATAATGCCAACATTCGCTCTAAGGCAATTTTCGCCCATTTTTGTGTTTTATCTTCTATATGTATCTCGTTTATTGGCTCACCGTCTTCAATGGCTTTAAGTGTCACATAAAGATCTTCTAAAGTTGTTTCATTCATCGTTGGGCACTCTGGTTTTGTTGAGCTTAGTACATATGTGTTTTTTTGACGCAAACGGTTTACTAGGTTGAACTCTGTTCCAACAGCCACTTTTTGATCTACTGGCAGTTCTGCTATGTATTTGATAAGCTGTGAAGTAGAACTCCACTACCATCACCCCGAAATCCCTAGGTGATGTCAATTGCTCTTCACCGAGGCCAAAGCTGTATCGCTCTACTAGCTTGCCTACCAATGGCTGAGCAAGAGGATCATCGCGATTAACAACCACTTTCTTGCAATTGTTAAAAACCCGGTGCTTGGCAGCCACATACGGTTGCATTCCGTCATATCGATCCATGTGGTCTTCAGATAGATTCAATACTGTGGCCACCGTAGCTGCTAAATCATGGGTGGTCTCCAACTGAAAACTGGATAGCTCCAACACGTACAACTCAGTCTTACCTAACTCATCCGCTTCATCATCTAAGAGATCCAAAACAGCTGTACCTATATTTCCGCCCACCTTCACTTCCGACTGGGACCCACGCGCCATCGCACCTACTAAATCAGTCACGGTGCTTTTCGCATTTGAACCGGTAATGGCCACAATAGGCTTATCCACTTCCCGACAAAACAAATCAATATCACCTACAATGGGTATTCCTTTTTTTCGCGCTTTTTGCAGCGCAGGTTCTGCCAGTGCCACACCAGGGCTTAAAATAATTTCATCAGCTGACAACAGCACATCTACATCAAAGGAGCCAGAAGTTAAAGAGACTTCAGGGTAATCATTTCCAAGTTCGGGTTTTCCTGGCGGGGTATCGCGGCTATCAACCACGGCTACATCGAAACCCTTTTCCCTTAAAAAACGCACGCAAGACAAACCCGTTTGACCTAAGCCAACGACAACCATTTTTCTATTTTCTGCTACTGTATTTGCGGTCAATCGTTACACCAACACGTCCTTGTGTTTATCTCAACTATTAGCTATCTCAACTTCAGGGTCGATAAACCCACTAACACTAAAATCACCGTTATAATCCAAAACCGTACTATTATTTTGGGTTCTGCCCAGCCCTTAAGCTCAAAGTGGTGATGTATCGGCGCCATTCTGAAAATACGTTTTCCGGTCAGCTTAAATGACGCTACTTGTAAAATAACCGAAACGGTTTCCATCACGAAAACACCGCCCATAATAAACAGTACAATTTCTTGCCTTACGATAACCGCCATTACACCCAAAGTAGCGCCTAAGGAAAGCGCACCCACATCACCCATAAACACTTGTGCTGGATAGGTGTTAAACCATAGAAAGCCAATACCCGCTCCAACCAACGCTGCGCTAATCACCACTAATTCGCCCGCACCGGGTAAATAGGGGATATGCAAATACTCCGCAAACTTAATATTCCCCGATAGATATGCGAAAACGCCCAGAGCTCCTCCTACCAATACCGTCGGTAGTATCGCTAAACCGTCCAACCCATCAGTCAAGTTCACTGCGTTACTGGTACCGACGATTACAAAAAATGTCAGTACCACAAAAAACCATCCTAGTCCGATAGAAACATCCTTAAAAAACGGCACTATAAGCTCCGTCTCCACTGGACTCACGCCACTGTAATAAAGATAAAGAGCCGCTATCGCGCCAGCAATACTCTGCCAAAATAATTTCCACCTGGCCGGTAGACCTCGCGGGTTCTTCTCCACCACCTTTCTGTAGTCGTCAACCCAACCCACTACGCCAAAAGCCAGAGTCACCAACAATACCACCCACACGTATCGATTGCGTACATCAGCCCAGAGTAAGGTACTAATGATGATGCTACCGAGTATCAATGCCCCGCCCATTGTTGGGGTACCCGACTTGCTTAAGTGGGACTTTGGACCGTCATCACGTATCGCTTGCCCTATTTGGTAGTAGCTCAACTTACGGATCATTATGGGTCCAAAAACGAATGCAAACACCAGTGATGTCAATACTCCTAATATCCCCCTGAAGGTCAGATATTGAAATACATTAAATACACTGTGAAATTGTTCCAAATATTCAGCCAACAGAAGCAACACTATGCAGCATCCTTATTTAGCAGGTCCTGTATCACTCGTTCCATTCTCGCACTGCGAGACCCTTTCACCAACACCGTAAAATCATTCCCTTCGATACCCCGTAATTCCTCAACAATCTGTTCAATACGGGTAAATACCTTTGAAAAAACACCAAACCCAGCGGCAGTATGAGCAGCAAAGTCACCCATTGTTAGCAAACGATCAACGTCTTTTTCCTTCGCGTAGGCCCCTACTTCTGCATGCAAGCGCTGGCTCTGACTACCCAGCTCACCCATATCTCCCAACACTAATATTTTCTGCCCTTTAAATAATACCAACACGTCTATGGCCGCCTTTACTGAAAAAGGATTGGCATTGTACGCATCATTTATCAACAAGTAGCCTTCAGTAGCTTTGATGGGCTCCATACGCCCAGGTAGCGGTTTTAAACTCTCCAGCCCCGCTATGATTTCTCGCCATCCTACCCCAACAGTGAATGCCAGTGCTGTGGCCGCCATCGCATTTACCCAATTATGCTTACCTAACAGGTGCATATTAATTTCTCGTGATTCCTCTTTATAATTCAGAGTTAAGATCGTACTTCCATCATTTGACACTTCACCTCTGGACAAGTGAATATCGGTAGTACTTGCCATGGCTGTATTTTCCATCCTAAAATTCAACTGTTGTTTCCCGGCAACTATACCATCCCCTTCAACTATACCCTCTCCTTCAACTATACCCTCTCCTTCAACTATACCCTCTCCTTCAACAAGATCTTTCCAGTAAGGGAAAAACTCATCGTCGCCATTCAGCACAACGCAGCCCCCCTTTTTCACTCCCGATAATGTTTCCGCTTTTGCCTTAGCAACACCTTTAATTGATCCAAATCCTTCTAAGTGAACACCGGCTGCATTGGTTATCACAGCCGCATCCGGTGATACTAGCTGCACTACATATTCAATTTCACCCCCATGATTAGCGCCCATCTCGATAACCGCATAGCGATGATGTTCTCTTAACCGTAATAAAGTAAGGGGGACACCGATGTCATTATTTTTATTGCCATCAGTCGCTAAGACATCGCCTCTTTCTCGCAATATTGCCGCTACCATTTCTTTAACTGTGGTTTTACCGCAGCTCCCGGTAATAGCTACTTTAGGAATATCAAACTGTCTAGCCCATTCACGGCCTAATGCGCCCAAACCTAATCGCGTATCGGGAACAATAATGAAAGCAAGTTGCTTNCTCCATGCGTTCACCNGGGGTTGATTCTGTCCGTAGTATGCGTCACTAATTAGCGCTCCCTGAATACCCCTTTTCACCGCTTCAGCCAAGAAATCGTGAGCGTTAAAGTTAGGTCCCTCCAAAGCGACAAAGAAATCGCCTTGCTTCAATTCGCGAGTATCAGCAGAAACATCACCTAAAGCCACGTCAACACCCTTAAATTGGGCACCCATTTTGTTGGCTATGACCGAAATCAACATCAGCTCAGCCCTCCGCTCATGGGAGGCTGAAGAGCAGCCAATGCTGTTTTCGCTTGCTCAATATCACTAAAGGGCTTCTTAACTCCGTTTATGTCCTGATATTCTTCATGCCCTTTCCCGGCCAACACAACAATATCTCTGTCCTTTGCCTTGGATATCGCTGTCTTGATCGCCTCGGCTCGATCAGAAATCACTTGAACCTTATCTCGCGTCATTTTCTGGGTAATATCGGCGATTATATCTGCTGCGTTTTCTAAACGAGGATTATCATCGGTAACGATCACGTGATCCGCTAAGCGTTCCGCTATTTCGCCCATCATTGATCGTTTGCCTTTATCGCGATTACCTCCACAGCCGAAAACGCACCATATTTCGTTGTGCCCATGAGCCGACACCGCTGTTAGAATATTTTCTAAGGCGTCAGGCGTGTGGGCATAATCAACAATGACGGTGGGACCTCCGGCCGTAGAACCTACTCCATCAGCCGAAATAGCTTGCATCCTTCCCNACGGACCCTGTGCTGTTTTAAGCTGGGTTAATACTTCAACATCAAAGCCCAGCCCTATCAGCGCCACACTAGTGGCCGCCAAATTATAAGCATTGAACTCACCAAACAACGGCGAATCAATAAAGAGATCTCTTTTTCTTGCGCTCTGTTGAAAGCCCTCAGGTAACCGCAAATTAAAACCCAGTCCATTAGAAGAGAGGCTTAAATCACTCATTTTGAAACCGGCACCGTCACTAAAGTCCCCGCCATTACGACTCATGTCTTCAGTAGCCTTGCCTTCAGTACCATTACCGTCAAAACCCATGTTTTCAAATCCATAGGTATAACAATCCACCTCAGACAATAAACTAGATCGAAATTGGCCACAGCTACTGTCATCCCTATTCAGCACCGCCATTTGCAGTGTTGGCCATTCAAATAGAGCTTGCTTTACATTACAATAAGTTTCGAAATCACCATGATAATCGAGATGATCGCGGGTCACATTTGTCAATACAGCACCATAAAATTCAGTGCCGTTCAATCGTCCCTGATCGAGACCGTGAGATGACACTTCGATAACCACCCATTCAACACCCGCTTTAACCCACTCGTGAAACTGAGCCTGCAACACAACCGCATCGGGAGTAGTAAATCCAGTTTCATTTAACGGTACATTTTTTTCATCAACAGCATCCCCAGTAAGAGTCCCGATTCCTAATGTGCCAGCTATACCGCAGCTACC
The DNA here is from genome assembly GCA_016765265.1 of Pseudomonadales bacterium. GTDB lineage: Bacteria > Pseudomonadota > Gammaproteobacteria > Pseudomonadales > DC-out160 > DC-out160. The sequence goes on from JAESQG010000272.1 coordinate 6,772, forward strand.
CGTCACCTGCTTTAACACTCCTGATAACAGGTGAGCCGTGGTGGTTTTTCCATTAGTGCCCGTAATACCAATCACTTTCAGTTTATTACTCGGATTGCCAAAATAGCGACTCGCAATATATCCCGCCTTTTGACCCAAGTCTTCAAGCTCGATGATTGGCACCCTAGCCTCATCGTCGACAGAATGATTCAGAGCAGTTTTCTCTAAACCCTTCTCTGCAATCACTGCCGCTGCACCCTTGTCAATCGCTCGTTGAATAAACTGCCGTCCATCTACCGTTAATCCCTTACAAGCCATAAATAAATCGCCTGGCGAAATTTCACGACTATCCAAACACACACCCTTAACGACCCGATCGTTATCACCAGACAGTCGCAGTCCCTTCGGTAGAATTTCCGAAAGTAAACGTGAATAGGCTGGTGTTTCTTTAGCAATCATTACGGTACCTAGTACTGATTTGAGATCCCATTACTTTCTTGAGACCTCGTTTTCTGTTTCAACCATTAATACAACTTTGACGCCATCATCCACTCTGACTCCGGTCGATCTGGCGTTATGTTCTGCATTCTCAAAATCCCTTCCATCACTTTCGAAAATACGGGTGCAGCCACTTCCCCACCAAAGTACTCTTCACCTTTAGGGTCATCAATAATCACAACCATCACGAAGGCAGGATCTTCTACGGGTGCAAAACCGGCAAAAAGAGCAAGGTAACGATCCTCGCTGTATGCCCCATCTTTCAATTTATGCACGGTCCCCGTTTTACCCGCCACACGATAACCGGGTACAGCGGCTCTTTTAGCAGTTCCTATTGGCGTCACCACTGTTTCCAACATTTTGACTACTTGATTTGCATACCGAGGATTTAATACAGCTTCACCCTCCAATTCTTGATTCCCAGTCAGTTCCTCGAGTTTCAGTAAAGACAGCGGTTTCTTTATACCTTTATTCGCCAGTACAGAATATGCATGGGCTAATTGAACTGCGGTCACGGACAAACCGTAGCCATAGGACAAGGTGGCCGTCTCAATATCTCGCCACTTATGACGTATTGGCAAATTTCCGCGACTCTCTCCAGGAAACCCAACAGTCTGGTGTCGTCCCAAGCCAACACGGCCAAACATTTCAGCTAAATCCCCATTGGGAAGTGAAAGCGCTAATTTAGTTGCGCCAATGTTGCTAGATTTAGTGAGAACTGCGGTCACATCAATCTCGCCGTAATTGCGATGATCCCTAATCAACTTTCGCCCTATGGGCATATAGCCTAAGGTCTTAATCTTGGTTGCCGGAAAATACTGCTTACTCTCCAGCGCGGCAGCTACTGTAAAAGGCTTAACAGTAGATCCCGGCTCAAAAACGTCAGTGAAAGCGCGATTACGCAAACTACTAGTATTAATATTCTTGCGATTGTTGGGGTTGTACGCCGGTTGATTAGCCGAGGCGATTATTTCTCCCGTTTTCACATCTACGACTACAATGCTGCCAGCCGCGGCTCTGTGTTTTTTTACTGTGGAGAGCAACTCTTGATAAGCCAAATACTGCACCCGTAGGTCAAGACTTAAATGCAGATCTGAACCCGGTCGTGGGCTTTCAACAATACCGAGATCCTTCACCACGCGCCCCGTACGATCCTTTACTACGCGTTTGCTTCCTGGATATCCGCGCAACTGTTTCTCATAAGCCAACTCCATCCCTTCTTGACCTCGATCATCAATATTGGTAAATCCCACGATGTGCGCTGCCACCTCTCCCGCGGGATAGTAGCGACGATATTCCCGCATTGAATAAACACCAGGAATTTTCAGTTCGAGAATTTTCTCGGCTGCATCTGGTGACATATGTCGACGTAAATAGAGAAACTCTTTGTGTTTGTACTTAACAATCTTATCCCGCAACTGTTGAAAAGGCTTGCCTGCAGCTCGTGCTAATTTTCGCCATTGCTCAGGACTTTCTATTAATTGTTTGGGGTTAAACCAAACCGTAGTAACCGGAGTACTCACCGCTAAGGGCTTACCTTGCCTATCATAAATAACCCCTCGATGAGCCGGCAGAGCTTCACTACGCAAATAACGTTTATCACCTTCATGAATAAGGAAATCAACTTCAAACACATGCAACTGTACTGTACGTATAATTATCCCACAGGACACAAGCAGCAAAGCGCCAATCAACAAGTGATAGCGCCAATTGTAAATCACTGTATCTTCCTTTTGTCTCATGTGCCCAGATTAACCCCTCAATTACGGGTTGCTCGCCACGCCGCTATTCATTAAATTAACGCTTTTTAGCATCACAATATCTTTAGAAGTGGGGACGTACATCTTTAACTTCTTAGTCGCCTCTTTTTCTACACGAGCATAAGAACCTAAACTATTTTGCTCCAAGATCAACTGGCTCCATTGCACGTTCATATCGTCACGCTCTTTTTCCAACTCTTGCAGAGATGAAATCCGACCTCGTGTCACATAGGTGCTATAGACTACCGAGATGGACACGATGACAATCAACACCAAAAGTAAAACAATCCAGTTAGCACCTTTAGGAAACAGGTCCTCTCCATTTCTCTCCATTTTGTCCGTCAATATATTCACTATTTTATTTTCTCCGCGACTCGCAATACTGCACTTCGTGCCCTGACATTCACTTCCACTTCATCCGCTGAGGCCTTAATCGCTTTACCTATAGACTTCAGTCGTTTATTTAATTGACTTTCTTTAATGGGCAGCCCTCTTGGCATCTCATCACCCTTTACGTGTTTTCGAATAAACTGTTTTACCAACCTGTCCTCTAATGAGTGGAAGCTGATCACTGACATTCTTCCACCCAACGCCAGCACATCCAATATTTGTTCCAACACATCGCTTATATCTTCCAGCTCTCGGTTTATATGGATTCTTATGGCTTGAAAACATCGAGTGGCCGGATTTTTATTTCTTTCCCATTTAGGGTTCGCCTCCGCAATCACCTTGGCCAGTTGGGTTGTCGTTTCAAAAGGCGTTTTCTCGCGTTGCTCCACCACGGCTCGGGCAATACGTTTAGCAAATCTTTCTTCGCCAAAACGCTTAAAAACATCAGCCATCTCTTCAGCCGACACCTTATTTATCCACTGCGCTGCAGTTTCCCCTCGGCTAGTATCCATGCGCATATCAAGAGGACCTTCATTAATAAAGCTGAAACCTCTCTCTGCATCGTCTAGTTGAGGTGATGACACACCGAGATCCAATAACACACCGCTCACTTTTCCTTTCGCCTGACGCTCATCGATTATTCTACTTAATTCGGCAAAGGAACCGTGCACAACCGTCAAGCGGTTCTCATCAACAAATCGTTTTTTCGAGAACGAGATGGCATCCACATCCTTGTCAATTGCGATAACCTGACCATTCACATCTAACTTCTCTAAAATTGCAGCGGAATGCCCACCACGCCCAAAAGTACCGTCAACGTACAAACCGGATGGATCGGTCACCAGGGCATCCACAGACTCATTCAACAAGACACTTTTATGCTGATACAGGTTTTCGGTGTCCTGGATGGAGCCTTCTTTCAATGGAATTACCTCTTCATGTAGATCTGTGGTTTGTTGTAGTTGTGGTTGTGGTTGTGGTAAATGTTGTATGTGCTGTTAAAACGTCGTTACAACGAGAGTGATTGTAAATCTTCCGACTCCTGAGTTTTGTCTTCTGCTTCCTCCTTCAACCACGTATCTCGCCTCTCTTCCCACAGATCTTCACTCCATATCTCAAACTTCTGACCCTGACCAATTAAAACCAGCCTCTTTTCCAGCTGGGCATATGATCGGAGTTTCGTTGGCAACAATAC
>JAESQG010000273.1 GCA_016765265.1 Pseudomonadales bacterium
ACCCGCTTATATCAATTTCACCCGTAAGTGGCTGCTGAACCCGCCGGCCTTCGATCCCAAACAAGTGGTTATTGAACTCTTAGAGGATATAGAATACGACGATGAGGCCCTCAATGCTGTTAGGCACCTTGCCGCACAAGGCTTTCAGATAGCGTTAGACGATTTTGTTTTTGCAGATAAATTTGCGCCGGTACTGCGCATTGCAACAATTGTCAAATTAGATGTTCTCGCCCACGATAGAGAAACCATTGCCCGATGGGTAGCACGACTCAGATTCTTTAAGGTCCACTTAATTGCCGAAAAAGTTGAAACCCATGAAATGATGGAATTCTGTAAAGAGATAGGATTCGAATCATTTCAAGGGTATTTTCTAAGTCGCCCTCAAATAATAAAAGGAAACAAAGTTGCATCGTCCAAAGTCGTNGTNATGCAGCTCTTAAGCGAACTGCAAAATCCCGATGCCGAATTTAGCGANATAGAAAAACTGATCTCCCAGGACCCAACANTAACNTATAAACTCTTAAAAGTGTTTAATGCAGCCACCTATGCCTTNCCGAAAAAAGTGGATAGCATCAATAGAGCCGTNACTCTACTGGGNCTCACAAAAATCAAGAGTTGGGCTAGCGTTATNTCAATGTCTCAAATGACTGACAAGCCTCATGCCCTNATGCTNACAGCACTCATTCGCGCAAANATGTGTGAACAATTAGCTGAAANTTTCGGGAACTCAGATTCGGAGCAGTACTTCACNGTGGGNTTATTTTCCACCTTGGACGCCTTTTTTGATCGGGACATGCCAACGGTACTTGAAACTCTTCCATTAGTGGAGGACATTACCGACGCGATACTGTTTCAGAAAGGCCAACTCGGTAAAATCTTGCAAAGCACCATCGCCCACGAGCAAGCAGACTGGGACCATATTGATTGGGACACCCTGGGCGATCTGGGCATTACTCCAGATGAAATGGAAATAGCTTATATCAATAGCATTCGTTGGTCGGCCTCTATTTGTAATACCATCCTTAATTAGGCAAAATCAGCNCTCCTGATACTCCACGGTAATCCCTCCCTTATGAGACTAATAGACATTGGCGCNAACCTGTGTAACGATTCTTTTAAAAAAGACCTTCAAGCGGTAATAGACAGAGCAGAAAAAAACAAGGTAAGCCACATAATCGTCACAGGCACCGATGAACGCATCTCTGAGGCAGCGCGGAAACTGGCCCACCAACATCCTGAATACTTGTCTTCAACGGCTGGCATCCATCCCCATGACGCTAGCTCCTTTCAGACCTCCAGCTACGATAATTTGTTAGCAATTCTCGCCGACAATTGCGTGAAAGCCGTGGGAGAAACGGGACTGGATTTTAATCGAGACTTTTCCCCTAGACAGAAACAAATAGAAGTATTTGAAAAACACATCGAACTTGCCAATGCAACAAACAAACCGCTGTTTATCCATGAACGCGACGCTTACCCTAAATTAGCAGAGATAATAACTCTTTACCGGGATCAATTCAGTGAAGGTGTTGTGCACTGTTTCACTGGAGAAAAAGACGCATTATTCCGATATTTAGATTTAGACCTTCATATCGGAATAACCGGATGGGTCTGCGACGAACGCCGGGGCAAATCCCTCGCGGAAATAGTACACAATATTCCCCTCAATCGACTCATGATAGAAACAGACGCGCCCTACTTATTACCTCGCGATCTAGACCCGAGCCTACTACCTAAACCAAAATCAAGACGCAATGAACCCTGCCACTTACCCCATATCGCAGCAGCTATTGCCAAATGTTATGGCAAAGAAGTGGAAGAGATCGCCGCAAGCACTAGCGAAACAGCACAACGCTTTTTTGGTTTACCCTAGTCTAAAACAAATAATTGTCTATCCCTTCGCAAGTTTGCCAACCACAGATGTTAAATGCAGTTTTACGGTTCTGTGTATATGCATTACAATCGTGTTTGCAGAATCCCCACTAAACAGTTATAAATTTGTTATAGGGGATACACTTAAAATAATCAGTGAAACGACCGTTATATGACCACAACTGAAAAGACAGCCCATGAAATAAAGGGCTCTGCAGTATCGGACTCAAAAAAGTTGACTTCGACAGGATCTTCATCAACAAATTCTACGTCAACACAATCTACGTCAACACAATCCACGTCAACTTTTAACCTCAAGGGTAGCTTGCTAACCCTGATGGTACTGGAGCTACACGAGTTTCATTTCGATCGCTTCAATCAGCAGATGACGCTAGCCACCAAACGGGCACCAAATTTTTTCCAACAAACACCGGTTGTAATCAGTCTTGAAAAGCTCAATGACGCTAACGAAATTATTGATTTTCTTGACCTGACACAGCTTTGCCAAGAATACGGCCTTTACCCCGTCGCAATCAAAGGCGGTTCGGAAGATCATCAATTGGCTGCAATCGTTGCGGGACTACCGAAAATACCCGCCAACAAGTCTCGGCCCAACTCCTCTCGCGAAATTAAAAGTCGCGACACCCAAAATGCTGTAGATTCCGACTCTGAACAGCTAGGGTTAGAACCCCGGGCTTTAGAACAACAAGAATTAGATCAAGACTCTCAAGAAAAATCTCCCAGAACTAAAGATACTGAAATTAAATTAAGCCAAAAGACCAGCGATGCCGTTGCAACCATCAGCACAGCCTCTAAAATAGTCGCCAAGCCCGTGCGCTCAGGGCAACAGGTTTATGCTCCGGGAGGTGACCTTATTATCTTGGCCCCAGTCAGTGCCGGTGCTGAAGTCCTGGCCGACGGTAACATCCATGTGTACGGTCCGTTACGCGGCCGAGCATTAGCAGGCGTCAAAGGCAATACTGATGCGCGAATTTTTTGCCACAGCTTAGAAGCTGAACTAATATCGATAGCAGGCCATTACAAGGTCAGTGAAGATTTGCGCAGTCAACCGCTGTGGAAACAACCCATGCAGGCTCGCTTACAAAGCAAGCACCTCATCATAGAAAAGATCTAACAGGAAGGATAGAACCTTGGCGAAGATAATCGTAATCACATCTGGAAAGGGCGGTGTAGGTAAAACCACCACAAGCGCAGCCATTGGAACTGGACTGGCACTGAAAGGGAAAAAAACCGCCATTATCGATTTTGATGTGGGTTTAAGAAACCTTGATCTAGTCATGAATTGCGAAAGACGGGTAGTCTATGATTTCGTAAACGTTATCAATGAAGAGGCAACCCTGAACCAAGCCCTCATTAAAGATAAGCGTACAAACGGATTATTTATCTTACCTGCCTCGCAGACTCGAGATAAGGAAGCCCTAACACAAGAAGGCGTACAGCGAGTATTAAACGAATTAGCGGAAACCTTTGACTACATCGTTTGCGACTCACCTGCAGGAATCGAAAGAGGGGCTCACATGGCGATGTACTTTGCCGATATCGCCATTATCGTGACCAACCCCGAAGTCTCCTCGGTGCGTGACTCTGATCGAATTCTAGGAATTCTGCAAAGCAAAACAATGCGCGCTGAAACTGGAGCTGAGCCCATAGAAGAATTCCTCCTACTCTCGCGCTACAGCCCCGAACGTGTGGAGAAAGGTGAGATGCTCAGCGTAGAAGATGTTGAAGATATCTTGGCCATTGAACTACTAGGTATTATTCCAGAATCCAAGACGGTACTCAAAGCTTCTAACCNGGGCATACCCGTCATCTTGGACGAGGAGTCCATCGCAGGACAAGCCTATGTAGATGCCGTAGACCGATTATTAGGGGAGACGGTGGAACACAGATTCCTAACTATAGAGAAAAAAGGATTTTTAAAGCGCATGTTCGGAGGTAATCAATGAGGTTATTAGACTATTTTAAATCCAAGAAAATTGATACTGCATCAATCGCAAAAGAACGACTACAAATTATTGTTGCACACGAACGTCGTAATCGAGATCAACCGGACTATCTCCCTGCACTACAGAAGGATATACTTGAAGTGATTCGGAAATACATTCCCATCAGTGATGAACAAATTTCTGTTAATGTGGATAAAAATCAAGATATTTCGGTGCTTGAGCTTAATATCACCTTACCCGAAGCAGAACTCGCCTAGAACCTGGAACCTNGAANNTNGAACCTNGAACNCAGACGNNCNTATTAGAATAAAAAAACCACCGTTAACNCGGTGGTTTTTTTCATAAACNAATGNNNCGTTANANCAACTGGGACATCAAATTGTAGTNATGCCCAANCTCGNTTAAAAAATCCTGGATATAAGCACCCAACTTTATCGANTCAACTTCATCATCNTCTTCCTCTACAGNGGAATCCTCCGCCACAGCCTTACCTAAAAGTTCGGCCACCAACTCACCAACATGATCAAANNCCGAACGCTCCTCCATTTCCTGCATGCTTTCCATTATATCNCTAACGAAATGACCCACAGGCTGGAAAAAGTCGAACGCACTTGCGCGTTTTGCTTCTTCATCAGTAACAGGCTCAGCTAGCTGCGCTATCTCACGATAGGTCTCTGCCATTGTTTGTGTTTGGGATAAATTCAGAGAAAAACCCGCAAGCTCGGTGGAATCATAATCCAAACGCATCGCTTGCTTAAACGCCTGCTCAATATGACCACTAAAAAAGGAGTCCGCTAATTTATTAACTTTGAAAAACAACTCATCCAGCGCCGCTAACTCATCCTCATCCAAATCCCCGTCGATAGAATAGGAAATATTGGTATAACTATTGGACTGTTCGCTATAGGCTGCGCCGAAACTGGATTCATGACTCATGCCGCGTCCAATGTTAAGACGAATGATATCCCCATCATTCGTCCTTATCTCAAACTCAAAGGTTTCATCTAGGGTATAAGAGCGTGCCCCGGATCGCTCAATAGAAGTCACCCCACTCGACAAACCAGTGGGCTGAAAACGCTCAAACAAACCCGTCACATTAGAAGATTTCGTATGGCTGTAATCTACTTGTTGATATAGGGGTATCGTTTGCTGAGCTACTGGATTCACCACTGAATCGGACTGCCCCACCGCCTCATCATCCATTTCTAACTGTTCGAGAAGATAACTATTTAATTCCTGTATTGCTTGGTTCAAACCGCTTTCGACATTCACAACGCCTTGAGTCACATCACCGTCAAGCAACCCCATGTGCTCTAACGCATCTGCCGCTTCAGCAATTCCTTTAGCGACACCCGCTTCAGCTTGTTCTAACAATTTCGCTAACTCTTCCCCTGTTTTGCCTTCCGCCAAACCGTCTTCTAGGCGGTCTTTAATGAAAGACATCACGTTATCGATAACTACGTTGGAGTCAAATTGCGGTTCAGAATAGATTGGGAGAGGAGTGGGACCTTGAGTACGATGAAAATTGGCAGATAAATTAACAGAGAGTTCAACGTTTAATATACGATGAACTCTCTGTAATTTATTGTTGAGNAAGACATCCTTGTCCTGCTGTGATACTTCTCCATCAACAACACTCCCACCAATACCATGCCTACCTCCTACATGGTCTTCCTTGGCTCGGGAAGTTTTATCTCCTTGGCTCATGTCAGCTCTAGTGTGAGCAGAGCCCGCAAAACGAGTCATAAAATCCGTCGTTTGGGTTCCTAAAGTCAACATCAATGGCCTCCGACTAAACTACCTTCCGCCTACAGGTTTNGTAACGGCTGGTCTCCAAAATGCTTTAATCTTTTCTTACACAAATTGGACTATCGTTGATGGCTCTATCCTAGTAAGTAATTTTCCAGCAACGATGGATTTTAGCTGATTTCTTGGCTCCCACGGTAAAGTCCTTGGAGATTGTTTTATGTGAAATTTCATCAACTTGATAAGCCAGAAACGCTTCCTCGTCCAATTTAAACCGCCGATAATTGCTTGAAAAATAGAGCTCCCCTCCTGGCTCAAGACGCTTCAGCGCTGTGGATATCAACTCCACGTGGTCAGCTTGAATATCAAAATGCTTCTCGGTTTTTTTTGAATTTGAAAAGGTAGGTGGATCAATAAAAATAATATCGTATTGATTGCGACAACGACTCAACCATTTTTCACAATCTTCTTGAATAACCTGATGGTTAGTCTCACTAAAGCCATTTAAAGCTAAATTTGAACGCGCCCAGCGGGAGTAAGTAGGCGACATATCTACACTATGTGTCAGCTTAGCCCCGCCGATGGCGGCATGGACGGTGGCCGTTCCCGTATAGGCATATAGATTAAGAAAACGCTTTCCTTTGGCTATTTTTTGAAAATGGGTCCGTAGTGCTCGATGATCCAAAAATAGTCCTGCATCCAAATAGTCCGTCAAATTAATCAGTAAATTCGCGCCTTTCTCTTCAACAACAAAAAACTGCCCTTTCTTATTCTGTTTCTGGTATTGCTGCTTACCTTTTTGTTGACTACGTATCTTAGTGAATACACGCCGAGGTGGAACTTGTAACACTTGGGCAACGGTTTTTACTGCCAAATTGAATCGCTGCTGAGCGACAGCGCTGTCGATACTGGTTGGCGCTTTATATTCTTGTATATGCAAACGGTTCTCATAGTAATCTATCGCCATGTTGTACTCTGGCATGTCTGCATCGTAGAGACGAAAGCTATGAATATCTTCCTGCCTTAGCCATTTCTTTATCTGCCGATAATTTTTACCTATACGATTAGCAAAAGCTTGTCCCTCTGGATCTTCACACTCTATTAGCTCTGGCCACTTGTCCGATGCCTGTATCCCTTCCTGTACCTGTGCGCCGGGTATATGATAATGACGAATAAAGCACTTCAGTGGACCGTTATAAACCTGTTGACTGGCATGACTTTGAAGACGCAGTGCATCCAATAAATCGATCTCAGAACAAATGAGAGAAACTCGCCAATTAACAAAATGACGTCGCAATCGATCTCCCAAAAAACGATAGAGGTAATTCAGAATATCCTTTTCTCCCAATCGCTCTCCGTAGGGAGGATTAGAGATTATTAAATTCTGAGCAGGATCGCCCTGGGCCTTAATGCTCAAATGCTGAAGCTCACGTCGCTCCACATGGATATGATTTTCCCACCCTAAGGACTTAATATTTTCCCTCAAGGTCCCTATGAGTGATCGATCGGCATCATAACCTACTATTTTTGGTAGTGTGCTGGAATTTTCTCTTTTACTGGAGAGCGCTTTTGCCTCTCTTAGAATCTCTTGCCAAAGCTCATCATCGTGTTTTTTCCAACCCAAAAAACCAAAATAATCTCGCCGAATGCCGGGAGCGATGCCCGCAACTCTAATAAATGTTTCAAATAGCAAGGTGCCAGATCCACACATAGGATCTACGATTTGTAACAGTTTTTGGTCTTGATCTTGATCTTGATCTAGAGTTTTTGTAGCTAGATGCGGGCCGTCATCCCCCTCTCGACGTACGCCGCCAAATGCGATAAAGCTGGCCGCTAATGTCTCTTTCATCGGCGCTTCCGCATCTACCTGCCGATAGCCCCGTCGATGAAGGCTGTCACCGGACAAATCCAATGACAGCGTCACTTCCTCTTCTCTAATAAAAAGATGCAGTGGAACATCGGGTTTCACCATTGAAATAGA